>WBUV01000473.1 GCA_008933525.1 Bacteroidales bacterium
TCGGAATAGTAGTTTTCCAGCTCGGTATTTAGTTTCTCAAGGAGTGTGATAAATGAATTTACCAGTTTTACCTTTTCCGAAACGGCAACAACTCTCCAGTAGGCTTCTTCGGTTTTATAAAGCACATCTGTTTTTTCGGCTGTTTCCGAAGCTCTAGCCAAATTTTCGCCATACTTTGCAATATTGTATGTTTCACGAATTTTACCACCGGTAAAAATTGGTTGTGTAAGGCTTAATCCTGCTGTGTAGATATTTTTGCTGCCAAATTCAACCTCATCCTTAGGAAGCCAAGTGTAGTTTTGGAATATTGGATTTCCATTTGAATCGGTTACAGGTTGACCTGTCATTGGGTTAAACACAAACGTATTTGTTGGATCGAGACTAGGGTTGAAGGTTCCAGTATTTGGATCGATAGAGCTGTAAGGAATAACAGGTAAAAGCAAATCGTTTTCGAGCAGACTTAACTTTTTGTTAGTTCTCATGTACATTCCGTTTGCACTTAAACTAGGAAGGAATTGCGTTTTTGCCGATTTTTTTAAAGATTCTGCAGCCTTAACATGTTCGCCAGCGACCATTACCTTGTGATTATGCTCAATGGCTAAGCTCCTACATTGCTCAAGTGTAAGCATTTGTTGCGGCATTGCATAGTTCCAGAAGGAAACTAAAAGCAATACTATTAGTAGTTTTCTAACACTCATATATTTAATGTTTTAACGTTTAACTATTCCGTAAAATAGGATATCGAGCAAATCGTCGATAACAATATTTAGGCTCTCAACACCCATTGTTGAGGTAACCAGGGGCACCTCAAGCCCTTTCATGGCCACAACAACTGCTAGCGATGATAGATTGAGGTCTTTAACCTTAAACAGCCCTTTTTCATTCCCTTCTTCCAGAATTCTTTTTATAATGGTAACCTCCTCATCGTCGTATTTTTTCCTAATTTTTTCGGTAAGAGTCAAATTCATTAGATCATCATTTTTAAGAATCTCCATGTAATTTGAAAGTTGCTTTATTAAATCCATCCGCAACTTGACATATGAGCGCAGTTTGCTCATGGTATCGTCGTTGCTACTAAGTATCTTATTAACTTTCAAGCGAAGTTGGTCTGCCTCTTTATCTACCACTGCCTGAAATATCTCCTCTTTCCCTTTAAAATAGTAATAAATAGAGCTTTTACCCATGCGTAAGCTTTTGGCGATGTCGTCCATGGAGGTTTTTTTAAACCCAAATCGTGTAAATATTTGTGTTGCTGCATTTATAATGCTTTCACGCATTTCGTCGTGCGCATCTTTAGCTATTTCTTGGTTCATAATTTTATATTTAGACCGTTCGACCAAAAGTGAATTTCGTTCCAAAGGTACAGCAAAAAAATAATCCGATACCGATTATTCGACTAAAATGTGTTAAAATTCTAAAAATAGATTAAAAGCTACCAGAATTAAGGGCTATAGAAAGTGCTAATAATAATTGATGAAAGTTAAACTGAATTTTAGCAAGCGAGTTATACTATCTTTTATATTGTATAATGTATGCACCTCTTAATAACACTAATAGAAGAATTGGAAAAAGAAGAGTTTGAATAAACCGTGTTAAAAAGTAGTTCAATATGTTGAAGTGAATAAGTGCTGCAAACAGAACTATAATTGAGCAGTCGAAAAACATCACAAAACGGCTAAGGCGTTTCTTTGTAAAAACAGTTGGAAGCGATTCTCCAAGCAATTCGCCGTTTGTGTTCAAAAGCAATTCGTACAGACACAATGTAAATAGTATTGGAGATACAGTTCCAAAAATCAGTAAAAGGTAATCGGAGTTAAGTATTTTGAAAGAATAAAGTGTTCCGGCCAAAAAACTAACGAAAATATTAAACGAGAAGGTAGTGGGAGATTCAACAAGGTTTTTAGCCCAATACAGCAATATTGAATCCTTTTGATTGTATAGCGAATCCATTTAACTATGCCTTGAAAATAAGAAAAATTGTATAAGCCACATAAACCGAAACCAAAATAGCCCCTTCTTTTCTATCAATTTTTCGACCAGGGCCAGAGATAGCAAAAACAAGCATAACAATACTCGCTAAAATATTCACTATTAAATCGAAATTTGAACCAGAATAAGTTGGTAAGGGTCTGATGAGCGAAGAGGCTCCAAGAATGAAGAGTACATTAAAAACGTTGGAACCAATTACGTTCCCAATCGCAATATCAGGTTTGTTTTTGTAAGCCGCTATTGCAGATGTTGCAAGTTCTGGGAGCGAAGTTCCTGCGGCAACTATTGTTAAACCAATTATGGATTGACTAATACCCAGTGAACTTGCAATATCTACAGCCCCAGTTACAATTAACTTTCCTCCAGCAACAAGTAAGCTCAACCCTCCCAAAACCATAACAACAGACAACCAAACTTTTCGTTTTTCAATTGTGGGAGCAACCTCATCGGGACTTGATTTGCCTGTAAGAAAATTGTAATACATAAATACACAAAACAGCAGCAATAGTATAATTCCATCGATTCTTGAAATAATCGATATGCTACCATTATCTACAAACACATCGTTTGCAAGAACTATAAGAGCCAATGAGGCTAGCAAGTTGAATGGAATTTCCACCTTAACCGTAGTGTTTTGAACTCCGATGGGT
>WBUV01000018.1 GCA_008933525.1 Bacteroidales bacterium
GCTCATTGTGCTGCCAGTTGTTGTTCCGCTCGCATTAACAGCTTTAACTCTATAGTAATAAGTAGTATTTGCAGTTAAGCCAGTTAAACTTCCAGTAACATTGGTTGCAGTTGTTCCGGTAACGCTACTTGGACTAGCAGTTAAAGTATTACCAAGACTTGAAGTTGTTCCCCACTCAAACGAAACAGTAGTTGTAGCATTATTAGCGTTAACTTGTCCATTTAATGTTGCACTGGTTGTTCCAATTGCTGAAGCAGCAACAGAAGTTGCAGTAGGAGCAGTACCACCACCAGAACCACCCATGAAACTAAAAGTAATAACTTTCGAAGTAGAGTTTTCAGCAATGTTTGTAATTGGCTTAGCAGTATTTGCACCAGCCCACGACTTCATGTTAGGAGTTGTTGCATCGGTAAACGAAGTTTTTGCACCAGAGCCAGGGAATGGGCAACCTGCACCATTAATTGTTCCATATGTGCTAGCGGTTGTACCAGGGTTTGTTGTAGCATTGGCACAAACAGGATACATTTTCTGAGGATATGTAGCATTAATATTATTGCTTGAGCTTGCGCTAGCAACAGTTGAATGCACATGATAAATCATTAGACCATGTCCGGGAATATAGGCGTCGAAACCAGTTTGCTGACGGTTTTCCATAATCCAATACTCACCCGATGTGGTTGAATTGATTTGATAAAAACTTTGATTACCAATAACTGGATTAACAGTTATATCTGCTGCAGATGATAAAACTGTAGCAGTAGCCCATCCGTAAACCTTAACTTTGGTATAAGCATTATGGTGAGCAGGAGTAACGCCGTTGTTATTCCACGATCCTGCTGCCATCATATCCCAGTAACCAGTACCATCAAATTGTCCGCCAGTACTATAGTTAGTATCATAGTAATCTGGAGCACCAAGTACGTGACCAAATTCGTGGCAAATAACACCAATTGCAGTGATTGTAGTTCCTGACGATCCTCTTAGTTCTGCAGAGCAAGAATACTTGCTAATTGTTTTGCCATCCTTAGTAACAGGAGTTATGCTCCATGCATGAGCCCAAATAGCACTTGTGCTAGCACCAGCTTCTTCACCGTATCCAGCATAAATAACATAAACACCGTCAACAGTTCCATCGCCGTCGTTATCGTAGTTTGCATAATTTGCAGAAGCGTCAGCTAGAGTTACAGCCTCTGTTACAAGGGCTCTAGGATTTGCATCGTTTCCACTTGCATCGTTAGCACCATAGTATGACATATTTTGGCTAGCGGTATATGGACCAAAAACATCAACTGTAAGGTTAAATTGATTCCATGAGTTTTCGTTATAAAAATCCTTCACACTACCTGTAGCTCCACCTGTGGTATAACCAACTTGGTTGAATAGGTTGTTAAATTCAGCCTGAGTTTTGGTAAATGCTTTGTCCTTAAAGCCCATAAGAATACATACTAACTTACGGTTACCTGTAGTTGGGAATGCCTTTTGACTTTCGGTAGCTTTAATTTCCCAAATACCTTTCATCATCGAAATTTGACTAGGACTGTAATACAAACCCTTTTCAGTTTTCGATAGAAGATTTTTCTCTACCGCGGTACGTTCTTTCATTCCATTAGCCTCTATACCTGAGGGCTGAACATTACCTTTTTCATCCTGAATAGCATACTCGTAATTCCCTTTGCTATTCATCATTAGGGTGTAACCATCTTCGGTTAAAGCCCATTTTACTTTCTCATCACCTTTTAGTTGAATGGTGAGAATCTTCCCATTTGCCTGCTTATACTGGATTAAACCAGGATACGCAGGTACAGCTACCGCTTGATTCACTATTAAACTAACAGCAAACAAGCACAATGTAACGATACTGAGTAAAGATTTTTTCATAGTTAAAAAAAAGTTTAGGTTGGTTAATTAATTTTAAAAAATTTCATGGGCGTAATTTAATCTCAATATTAAATCGAAAATTTTCTTGTCGACGAAATGCAAACATCTACCTCCATACAACATATTTTGTGACTGAAATTTTTTAGTTTAGATTTAAATTCAAGTTCTGTTAATTTTTTTTAAATTGCCGCGGTTTTTATTCTGTATAATTAAACCTTTTTTATTACCCTTTTTTCCTATGAAATTACGCTGTGTTATTGTTGACGATGAGCCACTTTCCATTGAAGTGATGGAGGGTTATCTAAAAAAGATCCCCAATATAGAGGTTGTTGCAACGTTCAACGATGCCATTTCTGTAATGAGTATTCTGAGCGAACAGGATATTGATTTTTTATTCCTAGATATCGAAATGCCCAAACTTTCGGGGATTGATTTCTTGAGAAGTATTTCCAATCCTCCAATGGTAATTATAACGTCGGCCAATAAAAATTACGCATTGGATGGCTATGAACTTAATGTTGTCGATTACCTTCTAAAACCAATCACGCTGGAAAGAGTGATAAGAGCGGTTAACAAAATAATCGAAAAAAAATCAAAAAAAACAATCAAACCTACACCACAGGAAGGCACCGACTATATCTTTTTAAAGGAAAACAAGAAAATGATTAGGCTAGTGCTTTCCGATATTCAGTACATTGAGAGCATTAAGGATTATGTTAAAGTTGTTACAGAAAATAAAACTGTGGTAACCAAACAAAACCTCAGCCATTTTGAGCAAATACTCGATCCTTCAGAATTTGTAAGAGTTCATCGTTCGTTTATAGTTGCCATTAGACATATCGATGCTTTTACAAGCGCATCGGTAGAAATCGGGAAATTAGAGATTCCCATTGGACGCCTATATAAAGACGAAGCACTGAAACGTTTAGGAAACTTTGACGATACTAAGATTCCCTAGTATGATTTCATTCACTTACATCAAAAGAACTTTTCTTTTAATACTTTTAATTAATAGTATTGTATCTCCATTATTCTCGCAAGAACTCGGGCTTATTCAATCGAAATACTACTCCACCGACGATTATAATTCCGGAACACAGAACTGGGCTATAGTTCAGGATAAAAGAGGCTTTATGTATTTTGGCAACGCTTTTGGCGTTATGGAGTTCGATGGTGAAAACTGGAATTTATTCAAAGTAAAGAATGAATCAACTGTTCGCAGTTTAGCGGTTGACAATAATGGCACAATATACGTTGGTGCATACGGTGAGATAGGTATGCTGCTCCCTAACTCTAAAGGTGTTATGCGATATAACTCTTTAATGAACCTCATCGATACTAATTATACCGATTTTAGGGAGATTTGGGACATAAATTGCTTTGGCGACACTGTTTTTTTCCTCTCTGATAAATACTTGTTCAAATTCGTAAACGGTAAGTTTTCCTACATTAAGAGTAAAAGCAAGTGGTTTTACTTAAGTTACAATGTGAAAAACAACTATCTTGTCCAAGAACTTGGCATTGGTTTAATGAGAATGGAAAACGATTCTCTCTCAATAATAAAAGGAGGTGAATTTTTCTCCGACATTACAATACATGCTGTTTTCAACTTTAAGAATGGATACTTAGTTTGTAGCAGAAAAAAAGGACTATTTTATGTTGACAACTATACCAAAAATCCTACTATTAAGCCGGTATCGAGCATTTCTTCCAAAGCAAAGAGAGTTAACGACTACTTTGTCGAAAATTCTTTTTACCATGGAATAGCTCTATCCGATAATCTTTTTGCCTTGAGCTCCATCTCTGGCGACTTATTAATTATTGACAGCGACTGGAATGTTAAAGACATTATCGATCATAGAACAATTGGAATCAAAAGTCCTACACTATACTTGTATTCGCTCGATGGACAGAACTTGTGGCTTGCTCTGGACAATGGAATTTGTCAGGTCGAAATTCGGTCTCCATATAGGTACTGGAATGAGTCAGTAGGAATAAATGGTACTCTTTCCGATGTTGCTCGTGTTGGGGAGTACTTTTATATCTCCACGGGTTCTGGCATTTTCTACACCCGAAAGAGTCTAACTAAATTTGAGACTAACACATTTAACCCTGTTGAGGGAATTTTCGAGCAAGCATGGGGCTTTCAGTATTTCCAACCACCACTGCTAGGGGTAAAAAACTTAATTCGAAGCAGCAATGATGAATTAAACTTTGTTCCCGATAACAATACTCTGCTACTTGTTGCAACACGTACAGGTGTACATCAGATTACTGGACCAAAATCATCAAAAATTGCAGAATACGATGCAGTAAACTGCCTGCATCAGAGCAGAAAAAACCCATACAAGTTATTTCTAGGGCTTAACAAGGGGCTCGCTGAACTTGAGTATAAAAATAGCCAATGGAACGATAAAGGAATAAAATATCTTAAAGAGGAATCAATTAGGGATATTGGCGAAGACTCGTTAGGCAATTTATGGATTATCCCAAGGTACAATGGCATTTACAGAATAAAAAATTCATTCCTTAACGATACTTCACTTTGCACAATAGAGCATTACGATACAACTAGCGGAATAAATAACATGCGTTATTTAAGAATATTCGATTTACATAACCCACTCCTATTTATTGCTAACCGAAATTTATACACTTTCAATGATTCGCTAAAACGGTTCGATGAGTTCAATTTTATTAGAACCAATTTAACCGAAGAACAAAAAGCCAAACGCTTAATCGATTCGTTAACAAACCTTAGAATCGCCGATGCAGTTCTTACCGACGATTATGTTACTCATCATAACGATTCGGTTGTTTGGTTCAGTACAAAACAAGGGGTATTCTCTCAATCAAATTCTCCGTTCAGAGACTTTAACGATGTTCCACCTGCTATTATAAGGAAAGTTATTTGTGGTGATTCCTTACTTTTCGGCGGTACAAACTTTTACTCCACGAAGTCTCAGTTCGATACTTTATATCCTATTGCCACTGAATCAGTAATCGATTTAACTACGATTCTTAAAGCAAGAAATAATTCCATCACATTCCATTATGCATGGCCATTTTTCGAAGGCGATAAGAAAAACCTATACAGCTACTTCCTTCAAGGTTACGATAATCAGTGGTCGAATTGGAGAACAGAGTTGAGTAAGGAGTACACAAATTTACCCGAAGGTTCGTACTCGTTTAAAGTTAAAGCCAAAAATTTATATGGAATAGAAAGCCCTGTTGCTGAATTCAAGTTTAGCGTTTTACCACCGTGGTACAGAACTTACTATGCCTATCTCTCCTATTTTGTTTTAAGCATACTTTTCATCCTTTTAATTGTAAAACTCTACACCTATAAGCTTATAATTGAAAAAAATAAGCTTGAACAACTGGTAAAAGAGCGCACCCAAGAAATCCTTATTCAAAACGAGGAAATTCTAGTTCAGGCCGAGCATTTAAAGGATGCCAACGATTGGATTAGCGCAAAGAATGTTGAACTTGAGGCCCAAAAAGAGGAAATTGAAAAGAAAAAAGATGAGTTGGAGTTAAGCAATGCAACCAAAAATAAATTCTTCAGGATAATCGCCCATGATCTTCGCAACCCTATAAGCACTCTTGTAAATTCCACAAGTTATATTCTAACCGATTTCGATGAATTTGACAAGCAGAAGACCAAGCGTATTATTGAAGAACTAAATAAACTATCCCACACTACTTACAATCTACTTGAAAACCTTTTGGACTGGTCAACAAACCAAATGGGCGATCTTCCGTTCAATCCCAAACAGGTCAATTTACGGTCGGTTATCCAAGATAATGTTGAATTGGTTAGCACAAAGGTTAATGCAAAAGGAATCAATCTAACGCTATCGGTTCCTGAGTCGATTAATGTAATAGCGGATGAGAATATGCTATACACAGTCGTTCGAAACATTTTAACCAATGCGGTAAAATTCACAAAGGATAATGGCTCAATAAATATCTACACTAAAACCGACGACTATTTCTGCTACTTATGCATTGCCGACAATGGAGTAGGAATTAGTCCCGACAGAATTAACAAACTATTCCGAATTGATAAGGATGTTGTTACTGCAGGCACTCACAATGAAAAAGGATCGGGATTAGGGCTAATTCTAAGCAAAGAATTTATTGAACGAAATGGAGGTAAAATTACTGTGGAAAGCGAACTGGAGAAGGGTAGCACTTTTACCATATCGCTCAAATTAGCTTAAACAATATCCATCACGATGAAATTATTAAATCAAAAAATAATACTCCAAATAGTACTCCTTTTAATAACAGGTACTTCAATTCAAGCACAACATAAAAAAAGCAACTGGCTTCAGGATAAGAAAGAGCATACTGGACGATGGAGAATGGGTTCTGGAATTGATATCCTAGAACCTACTGGCGTAGATATTCAATTTTATCGGCTGAGTAAGATTTGTACAAGCGACTTTTCCATCACAAAAAAAATTTCCATTGGTGCATGGTTAGGCTACGAAGGGTTAATTTCAAAAAAAATACTTGAAGAACAAAATAACGTAGAATTAGGAAAAGACAATATTCGGTATGGTTTGGATTTGAAGTTCTATCTTCCAATTTTCCTTAATCCCTATATTGGAATAGGCGCCGAGGGTGGCACCCGAACCATTAATGACACAAAAGAGTTTCATCCCGATGCAATTCTGCGTATTGGATTAGAGCAAAAAGTTTTAGGCATTAAACTCTCCACAAAATCATCATTAAATATTACAATTTTTATTGATGGAAAATTTAACAAATGCCTAACATCAAACTACAAGTACATTATGCCTGGCGGAGGTATCAGATTTCACTTACTGTAAGAAGTTCACATAACGAAAAAGACCCACATTACTGTGGGTCTTTTTTTTGTACAGTATTAACTGTTGTATTTCAATCGCTTTTCAATATCCTCAATCTGGCTTTTAAAGCGCTTATCGGTATCCATTAGGTTATTAACAGTTTTGCAAGCATGCAGAACTGTAGCATGATCCTTACTCCCTATTATGCTTCCAATAGTGGATAAGGATGATTTTGTGAGCCCCTTTGAAAAGAACATAGCTATCTGGCGTGCTTGAACAATCTCCCGTTTACGAGTTTTGGTTTGTAGAACATCGGTGGGTAAACCAAAGTACTCACAAACCACTTTTTGAATATAATCAATGGTAATATCCTTTCTAGTGTTCTTAACCAGCTTATCGATCATTTCTGATGCCATATCAACGGTTATTTCTCTGTGGTTAAGAGTTGATTGAGCTAGCATTGAGATAAGGGCACCTTCGAGCTCTCTGATATTCTGAGTAATGTTTGATGCGATATATTCAATAACATTAATAGGAACTACAATACCATCGTTGTAGATCTTCTTTTTAAGTATTGAGATTCGTGTTTCAAAATCGGGTGATTGTAAATCGGCCGACAATCCCCATTTGAAACGTGAAAGCAATCGCTGCTCCAGTCCCTGCAATTCGGCTGGTGGCTGATCCGAGGTAAGAATCAACTGCTTCCCTGACTGATGCAAATGATTGAAAATATGGAAGAATGCATCCTGAGTTTTTTCTTTACCAGCAAATTCATGAACATCGTCAAGAATTAGCACATCTATCATCTGGTAGAAATGCAGGAAGTCATTAATATTATTGTTCTTAATTAATGCATCAACAAATTGCGTCTGAAACTTAACTGCATTTACGTACAAAACAGTCTTTTCCGGGTAAAGTTGCTTTGCTTCAATACCTATAGCTTGTGCAAGGTGGGTTTTTCCTAACCCCGAGTTACCGTAAATAAACAATGGATTAAAAGCAGTTTTCCCTGGCGATTGTGCAACAGCCATACCTGCAGAACGTGCTAGCCTATTGCATTCACCTTCAATAAAGTTTGCAAAAGTATATTCAGGGTTAAGCTGAGGATCTACATGCAATTTCTTAATTCCAGGAATAACAAAAGGGTTTTTAATTTGCGACTCCTGTGTAGGCTGTACTGTAACCGGCTTATTTTTAAGATCGGTTTTATTTTGAGTTGGAAATTTAACAGTATATGGTTTACTACTACTAAAACCATTATGTTCCATTACAACGCTATACTCTAATTTAGCATCGGCGCCTAGCTCTTTACGGAGCGTTTTGCGGAGAATATCAATATATTGCTCCTCAAGATACTCATAAAAGAACGGGCTCGGTACTTGAATTGTAAGTACGTTTTTCTCTAGTTTAACAGGAATTATTGGTTCAAACCAGGTTTTAAAACTAACAGGAGAAACATTATCCTTAATAATTTTTAAACAATTCTGCCAAACATCTTTATAATCAACAGCCATAAACATGTGAAAATATTTTTAGACTTTTTTTTTAACCTTTTTTCAACATCAACAAAATTGTAATGATTTTTTTGAAAAAAAAACATGTTTTGGGCTTGAATTTTCATTTAACAATTTAACAACTTCAATATCACTTCAATAATTTTTCGCCGTTCGTAAAAATTTTTTAAATAACTATGTATCAATAATTTATGATGTTAATAACGTAAAAAATTGAACATTAACTATTTGTAAACAAAACGTAAACAAATTGTTTACGAAACAGTTTTATAACAATCTTTGAACTTGATAGTTATGATTAAACTATTATCAATCAACAACTTGATTATCGGGAAGGTTATTTAACTTTTTCCTCAACGTATTTTGTTCTACTTAAATCGATAATCGAGAAATTAACATATCGTTTAGGATTGTTTTTCATATCGTTAATCAACAAGTCCAATCCCCTCGAGGCGCTCTCCAGATTTCGGTACAAAGTGTCGTTATTAACCAAATTACCGAGGGTTCCTTCACCTGAGTTAATTTTGGCTAGTATTGAGTTCAAATCTTTCATCGAC
Source organism: Bacteroidales bacterium (assembly GCA_008933525.1). Classification (GTDB taxonomy): domain Bacteria; phylum Bacteroidota; class Bacteroidia; order Bacteroidales; family Tenuifilaceae; genus SB25. The sequence goes on from WBUV01000018.1 coordinate 8,770, forward strand.
GATTCCAATTTCGCCATAGTTTGCACAATATTAATTTTGGCCAACGAATCGCTTACCGATGAAAAATTCTGAATAATATTGGTGAGTTCCTTATTGTTCTTTTTGAGGTTTCCGCTAATCGACTCCACATTGCTGAATATATTTCTAAGCGATCCTTTAGGACTATTAAGCATAGTATCCAATGCAGCAGTGCTTTGCTTTACATTATATAGCGATTTATTGAGGTTTTCAACTCCCTGTGTTAGATTATCCCTATTCTTCTCATTAAATACTTGTGTGAATACCTTAAGCGAGTTCTCGATTTCCACCATAAGTCTTTCGGCTTTTTCTTTTACAGGAACCATTTGGTGACCAAGCTGATCGATAAGTCCTATCTCCACTGCTGAAGGCAGAGTATCGCCTGGTTGGTAGAATGCAGTATCGGGGCTTACCTCAAGCTTAATAGCCTTACCACCCATAATATCGGAACTAATTAGTTTAGCCACTGTGTTCCTTGGTATCTCATAGTCCTTACCAATAAGTAAGGTAACCAAGAACTTTCCGGACCGAACATCGTGAAATTCAATATCTTTAACTAATCCAACTTTAAAACCATTTATCAGCACATCGTTTGTGTTCTCCAGTCCATCTATCGAAGTAAAAACACAGTAATAGGTATTATTTGGGCTGAAAATATCCTTGCCTTTCAGAAAATTAATCCCCCAAAACATTGCAAATAAACATATAGCCGCAAACAGCCCTATTTTTGCCTCTCTAGCAATTGTTAGTTTCATTACTTTTATATTTAAATTATTACATCTTATTGTTTTGATAACTCTTTAATAGCTGTATCAATAGGTATTTGACTTCCGCCCTTGAGTGCTATAACAAATGCATCGGGATAAAGTTTCTTCACCTCTTGGCAGTATGCCAGTATATCGTTATACGATTTCATACTTCCTACACAATACTTAAAAAGTCCATTCGACTGTATTTCCTCAACATTCTTTAGATCCTTAAACTGATTGGGATTTAACTCAAGTTTCTTCGACGAAACCAATACCTGAACCTTAAAAACTATTGAGTTTAGTTCCGACTGATTACTGTCCCATTGCGAACTCAACTGAACAGGATTTTGCTCAACACTATTATGAATTGAATGATTAAAGTTATTCTTAGCCGCAATGGCATTCTTTTCATCAATACTTTTTTTGTACACCTTGAATGCTCGGTATATTGATGATGCAAGGTGCTCTTGCCCTTCGGCTGAGTTTAAATAAACTTCCTCCTTGGGATTACTAATAAACCCCACTTCAACCAAAACACTAGGCATTGATGTTTTCCAAAGGACTAAAAAGCGCTCTTGTTTTACCCCCCGATCTTTTCTATTCGCTCTATCAGTAAAATCTGTTTGAATTAAACTTGCAAAATTAAGACTCTGGTCTAAATAAGCATTTTGAATCATGGAGAAAATAATGAAGGATTCGGAAGAATTAGGATCGTAACCCTCGTATTTGGACGAATAGTCATCTTCATAGGTGATTACAGCATTCTCTCTCATAGCAACATCCAAGTTTGCATCAGACTTACTAAGGCCCATCACGTAAGTTTCCGTGCCATAAGGCACTCTACTAGCATTTGAATTACAGTGAATAGATATAAAAAGATCCGCATTTGCATCATTTGCAATTCGACTCCTTTCATCCACTGGTATAAATATATCTTTGTTCCGAGTATAAATTACCTTGACATCGGGAAAATATGTTTCAATGTATGTACCAACTTTTAAAGCAATCTTCAACGCGATATCCTTTTCTACACTAAATTTCCCAATTGCACCAGGGTCTTTTCCTCCATGCCCAGCATCAATCACAACCCTCCTAATGCTATAATTATCAACATTCTGGCATAGACTTTGATTCCCGAGTAACGTAAAGAGTAAAATTACTGAAACGTTAATTTTTGAAAAAAATGTTGTAGCTAATGATATTTTCATCTTAAACCTTTAGAAATTTTTAAGTAGTTTTGAGCTCAAATACACCGACAAAAATAAGACTAAAATTGCATTTCAGATTACTATTACTTCTTATAATTATTAACCGCACTGTTGGATTTTCTAACAGTTCGATTATTCCATCATCAATAATTGAGCCAGCCTTTAGTTTGCAGGACACTGTAAGCGTAAAGGATTCTGCAAAAGTGAGTAAAAAGAAATCGTCCATTGACAATCCCATTTTGAGCAATGCAGAAGACTCAACAATTTACTCTCTCGATGGAAAAACAGCTTTCCTATACGGAAATGCTTTTGTTTCGTATCAAAACATGGAGTTGAAAGCCCGCTACATTGAATTTGACATGGAGAAAAAGCAGGTTTTTGCAAGCGGATTACCCGATAGCACAGGTAAAATTGTTGGACGACCCGTTTTCAAAGAGGGCAGTCAAACATATGAAATGGATGTGATACACTATAATTTTGACACTAAGCGTGCAAGAATTAGCGGTGTAGTAACAGAGCAGTCCGGCGGCTTCATGCATAGCGAGGTTACAAAAAAGATGGAAGATAACGTGGTAAATATGATGAACGGTAAGTATACAACCTGTGATCTTGACCACCCTCACTTCTACCTTGCCATTACAAAGGGCAAAATGATTCCTGATAAGAAGATTATTTCGGGTCCAGCTTATATTGTTATTGAGGATGTTCCTCTTCCGCTATTCATTCCTTTTGGTTTTTTCCCAAACACACGTTCCAGAGCATCGGGTATAATAATACCTGAATACGGGGAAGAGAGCAATCGGGGTCTTTTCCTCAGGGGTGGCGGTTTTTATTTTGGAATGGGCGACTACCTAGACGAGAAAATTACCGCCGATTTTTACTCGAGAGGTTCATGGGGACTAAGAAGCCAAACAAACTATAAATTACGCTACAAATTTTCAGGAAGCCTTCACCTTGAGACATCAACTATAGTTACCAGCGAAAAAGGATTATCCGATTACCAGAAAGAAAACACCTACTGGATAAGGTGGAATCACACCCAAGATCCCAAGGCTCACCCAAATTCAACTTTTCAAGCCAACGTTAACTTTGGATCCTCTAACCACAATAGGTTTAATGCTCGCGATTTAAACAACGTGCTCGCCAATACATTTAACTCAAGCATATCATACTCCAAAGTTTGGGCAGGAACTCCATTTAGCATGAGCACTTCGCTAAATCACTCTCAGAACAATATCGATTCTACTGTCAATATTGGGTTTCCAAAAATTTCGTTTAACATGGCCAAGGTCTACCCATTTAAGCGTAAAAATGCAATTGGAGCCCCTGCATGGTACGAGAAAATTGGATTCAGCTTAGCAACAACCCTAGATAACAGAGTAAATGTAAAGGAGAACGATTTATTTAAAAAATCGGTAGTGGACAGTATGCAGAACGGAATGAAACACGATATTCCGCTATCGACTTCAGTAAATATTCTAAAATTCATAACCTTAAGCCCTAGCACTAACTACTCCGAATTTTGGTACCTAAAAACTATCAATAAAACGTGGAACCCTGTTACGAAAACCGTTGATACCGATACAATAAACGGATTTAAAAGGGGTTATCAGTACAACGCAGCGGTTTCGCTTAGCACAAAAATATATGGAACTTTCCAGTACAAAAAAACATCCAAAATACAGGCTATACGGCACGTACTAACACCATCTGTCTCGCTAAGCTATAGACCCGATTTCTCTGCAGAACATTTTGGTTTTTACAAAACAGTTCAAACGGATTCGACCGGTAAAAAATTTCAGACTTATTCAATTTTTGAGAAAGGCATTTATGGAGGGCCTGGCGGTGGAAAATCTGGAGTCATAAACTTTTCGCTGAGTAACCTTATAGAAATGAAAGTGCTTGCTCCGAATGACACAGTAAATCCGGTAAAAAAAATAAAAATACTCGAAGGGTTTAACATCAATTCATCGTACAACCTTCTGGCCGATTCAATGAACTGGTCCCCTATATCGGTTAGTGGAAGAACAAACCTATTCAATAAAATCAACATCAACTTCTCGGGGGTATTTAGCCCATATGCTATTGACGCCAAAGGAAATGAAATTAATAAATATGAGGTTAACAGCACTGGTAAATTTGCTCGATTTGTTAGAGGGAATTTAGGCTTCGATTTTTCACTAAATAGTTCAAAAGGCACACCCGGAGGCGATAAAGGCTCTCAGCAATCGGGTATTCCAACCAGCGAAAACCCCTTGGGAACTTCACCCGACGGATCATTTTTCGGAGAATCGATGGGAACTCAATACGGAATGGACTATGTAGATTTTGATGTACCCTGGAACATTCGATTCAGCTATAACTTAAGCTACTCGAAGCCTGGGTATGAATCGAGTTTAATACAAACTCTTAGTTTTTCGGGTGATTTGAGTTTAACACCCAAATGGAAAATTGGCTTCAGTTCCGGGTACGATTTAAAGAATAAAAAACTAACCACATCATCGGTGAACTTCTTTAGAGATCTCCATTGCTGGGAAATGAGGATGACTGTTGTTCCTATTGGCTTTTATAAGAGTTTTAGCTTTCAGATCAATGTCAAATCCGCAATTCTTCAGGATTTGAAATACACAAAACGCGATCACTACCTCGACAATTTATAATTTAGCAATTGTTATAGTAACTAATTATAAAACAGTTAAATGCCATGAAAAAAATTATCAGCACCGAACACGCACCAAAAGCTGTTGGTCCATACAGTCAGGCAGTAGAGGCTAACGGTTTTTTATTTATCTCCGGTCAAATTCCAATAAATCCTCAAACAAGCAGCATTATTGAAGGAGGAATTAAAGAGCAAACCGAACAAGTTTTGAAGAATATTGGGGCAATTCTAAAGCAAGCAGGACTGGATTACAGCAATGTGGTTAAATCGACCTGTCTGTTAAGCGATATGGATAACTTTGCCGCAATGAACGAAGTTTACGCTAAATACTTCACCAACGAAATGCCTGCACGAGCAGCATATGGTGTTGTTAAATTACCCCTTGGTGTACTAATTGAAATTGAATGCATAGCAGCCAAATAAAAAAAACCCGCTTACGCGGGTTTTTTTATATTTATCAAGGCTATTATTCCGAAATAACCTCGAATTCGATAGCAACTTTAACTTCGCGATGAAGTTTAATTTCAGCGGTATAATTACCAACCTCTTTAATTTGATCCTCTTTAAGGCTGATAACTTTTCTATCAATTTCAAATCCTTTTTCAGCCAAAGCTTCAGCAATTTGAATTGTGTTAACCGAACCAAAAATCTTACCAGTTGTGCTAGTTTTAGCACCAATAGTAAGTTTAAGCCCTTGAAGTTTTTGAGCGATTTGCTCAGCATCTGCTTTAATTTTAGCCTCTTTATGAGCGCGTTGCTTAATATTTTCGGCTAAAATCTTTTTTGCTGATTCGGTAGCAGTAATTGCCATTCCGTTTGGAATTAGGTAATTACGTGCATAACCGTTCTTTACTTTTACAATCTCGTCCTTACTACCAAGGTTCGATACTTCCTGTAATAAAATAATTTCCATCTGATTTTCCTCCTACCTTTATTATTTCAATAGATCGGTAACAAATGGCAGTATGGCAATATGACGAGCCCTTTTTACTGCTGTAGCAACCTTCCTTTGGTACTTAAGCGATGTTCCGGTTAATCGACGTGGTAAAATTTTACCTTGCTCGTTAAGGAACTTTTTCAAGAATTCAGGATCTTTATAATCAATGTACTTAATCTTGTTCTTCTTGAAACGGCAGTACTTTTTCTTTTTAACCTCAACTGTAGGGGGTGTGAGATATCTGATTTCTGATTGATTTGTACTCATGGCTTAGTCCTCCATTTTTTTAGTTTCCACTTTGTTGCTACGTTTTTTTGCAGCATACTCAACAGCGTATTTATCTAACCTAACAGTTAGAAAACGAATAATACGCTCATCGCGGCGGTACTGAGTTTCGAGTTTATCAACCAACTCGCCACCAGCTTTAAACTCAAGAAAATGGTAAAAGCCAGTAGTTTTCTTTTGAATAGGGTAGGCCAACTTTCTTAAACCCCAATTCTCTTCATGTACGATTTCGCCACCATTCTCGGTGATGAAACCTCTGAATTTTGTAACCGCTTCCTTCATCTGGGCCTCAGACAAAACGGGAGTAGCAATGAAAACGGTTTCGTAGTGATTTAACATAGTATAATTATTTAGTTAAAATTAGCGCGCAAAGATAGATTTTTTATCTTGATTTTCAAAATGTGGAATGATTTTGTATACCAGAAATTATTGGAGTACCGATAAATACTACTTCCATCGTGCAAGTTGTTTTATCAAGAAACAATCTAAAGACTTTTTATTATCTATATGAAATTACTCCCCATGAACCATAACCGTTAAAAAGGGGAATATAGCGTACAAAATCAGTTTTTGATGTATTTGTAATTTTCACACCAACCTTGGGTGCTTTAAGCTGTTCAGGAGTAATACCCAACAAAAGAATATTTGTGTTAAGCAACGTGGAGTCACATTCCACTACTCCGGTAGGATCGCCAGCAACTTCATTGTGAATTGCAAAGTAATAGTAACTTGAATCGTTATGCTGGTGCAATTCTCCATCCCAAATTACAGTGAAAGCATTTCCTTCAGTATATTTTTCGTACTTAAACTGCGTAAAAATATTGCCATCGGGCATAAAAGAAACATAGTTAATATCAAAATTGACTCCAGTTCCTGCAGTGGAATTGTAAAATCGTTTACTCTTTAATACCGATAACGTAGTTTGTCCAGGAGTTATTGGTGTAAGAATATTCTCGTTCGAATCATTTTTCTCACAACTTAAAACAACTAAGGACAAAAAACAGACAAAAGCAAATTTGATAAGTTTATTCATGACAAGTTGAGTTTTATGGTTTATTCTTTTTGAAATATCAAAAGTAATATTTTAGAATAGATGTTTTAACAATTCATTTTGATCTTTTTTAGATATTTTGATTGATATATTTGCATTCTAATCTTACTTTTTATGTCGACAAGTATTAAGTTCATTTGTAACTGTAAATCTGTAACCAAGAAAGAGATAATTAATGCTATTCGGAAGAACAATGCCCAAACACTAAATGATGTAAGAGTGATTACATACGCTACAAGTGGATGTGGTAGATGCAAGAGTGAGGTTCAAGGAATTATCGACACAGAAATTGCTAGGAGCAAAAACAAAGGTGTTCAGTACAGAATTAACTTCACGGAATAAAAGAGCCTGTTTGGGTAAAATTACTCTTCAACAATCTTTAGAATCTTCTTTAGATCTTCCGCCTTTTTAAAATTCGAAAGTTTCTCGTAGGCATAAACCAGGTTGAATATAAGCTGCGAAATTGCAACCCTATTGGAGCAAGGGAGGTAGTACTCTGATTTAGAGGTTATATTTTGCTGCTTTAAGAATACATCTATCTCTTTCCGGCTAAAAACCGAACCTCTGTTAAACGGATTGATGTAAAAAAGTATCCCATCGTTTTCGTCTTCTGAACCCACAGAAGAATGGAATCGGTCTTTATAGGCGAGTACAAAATTCTTAGGCAAGTTTACACAATGAATAGGTAGTCCTAAGCGCTGTGCAATACATGCGTAAAACACTGAAAGCAGTATAGGTCCTCCTTTTTTTGTTTCGAACAGAAGATTTATGTACTGGTTATTAGGCGAAAAAAAGTTCGAAACGTTTGGCCCAAAATTATAAACATCAAAAAGAATGTGGTTAATTACTTTAACCTTTTCGAGTGCAGTAAGATTATCGTTAATCTCCAACCACGCATCGCG
>WBUV01000474.1 GCA_008933525.1 Bacteroidales bacterium
ATATTGATTATTCCAAAATCATTGGAACTAGCGGAGTGAACCTCCGAATAGTACGATGTTGAACCATCGCTATTGGTAAGGCTAACCCGAAGTGATAAGGTTTGGTTAATAAGCACTTTGCCCTCGGCATCTCTTAGCACAGCTTGGTAACTAAAACCCGACGGGGTTTGAGAAAACACCACTTGCGCTATAAGAAGAATTGCGAAATAAAGTAGAAATTTCTTCATGGTAGTATTATTTAGTTCTTTTAAATCAAACGAATTAAACAATTTACTGAAAGAGTTTCTAAATGTCAATTGTTTAAGGTTGAGATTTGACTAATAAACCAATACTTTACATCAAATAAAAAACCGAATTGAGTAAACAATTCGGTTTTGAAAGAATTAAGTTTTTGTTACTTTTTGAGCAACGCCTTAATTGCGTTCAACTCGGATTTAAGTTCTTCAATCTCTTTTTGTTGAATTTGGTTTTGGAGTATTAACTCCTGCACAGCTTTAACGGTAATTATTTCGGCATTTTGGGAATTCATTATGAGAACTTCATGATTGTCGCCCTCAAGATGCTCCCCACTACCCTGTACCGATTCAGGAAAAACTTGCTGATACTCCTGAGCTATATAGTTGTAGTAAAAATGATCTTTTATTTCGGGATGCTTTTTTCGCCATTCATCGGAAAATTTAAACCTGACAGGTCTTAGTTTCAACAATATGTCGAATGCATTTTCAATATCCTGAATATTTGTTTTAATTCTCTTGTCGGAAGGTGTATTCCATTCAGAGGTACCATTTGTTTTATAAGCATCGCCATTAACCTCCAGTGTAAAATTTGTTGGATTTCGGCCAATACCCAACTTGTTGTTAATTCGCAACCAATTGTCGTTGAATTTGCCATATACAAGAACAAGTGACGAATCGTAGGGAGTATTTGCAATGTATAAACAATTCGAGATTGTATCGTTAAAACCAGCATTATAGCCAATAAATACGTTACTATCCCCAACGGTATTAAGACCTGCACCAACACCAATATACACATTATTTCCGCCATGGCTCCAACCTCCTGCATTAAAACCAAGGGCAACATTATTGCTACTAACGGAATCCCTATTTACGGCTAAAGCGCCAATATATGTGTTCTGCGAGCCTTTTGTGTTACCTAATCCGGTTCGATGTCCAAGAAATGTATTTCCAGTTCCCATGGTTGTTTGCTGTCCAGAGTATGACCCGATGAAAGTATTCTCCTGAGAATTCTGGGTCATATGACCAGCACGTTTCCCAATAAATATATTTTCGCTTCCGTTTTCGTTTAGGTAGCCAGCCAGTTCACCAATAAAAATATTGTCGTTTCCGTCAATATTTGCTCTTCCCGATTTATTTCCTATAAATGTATTTCTGATCCCCAAAGTGTTGTTGTAACCACTTTCGAAACCAACAAACACATTATCCTCCCCAATACTATTTTGATAGCCAGATTTACTTCCCAAAAAAACGTTATTAATTCCTTCGGTATTAGAAAAACCTGAGCTACTACCAATAAAAACATTGTCGTAACCCAGAGTGTTGTTATAGCCCGACTCTGACCCAATAAACACATTCGTCATGCCATGTGTATTAGCCAACGCAGTTTTGTAGCCAATAAATACATTCTTCAAGCCGCTTAGATTTTCCTTTCCGGTTTGATAGCCAAGGAAAACATTGTATTTTCCATGATCCGATCCATCGTACGAAAGGGTATTTTGCCCACTCTCATGACCTATAAAGTAGTTATTGGGTGTAATGTTGAGAAATTGTGTTGCAGTTACTTTGCCCTGAGTGCTTAAGCCTCCAACCGCAAAACCTCCCTTAGCCCCTTTTGTAGTTTGATCGGCAATATAAACTCGGGTGCTGTCCTTGGTTACTCTAAGCAGCTCATAGGGTATGACTTTCCCCTGTGTGCTAAGTCCTCCTACAGCGAAGCCACCCTTGGCGCCTTTTATAGAACTAGTATCGATGTATATTCGAGCACTATCCGAGGTTATTCTTAAGTACTCAACCTCACTTTTTCCCTGGGTGCTTAACCCACCCACTGCAAAGCCTCCCTTAGCGCCTTTTATTCCGCTATCATCCACATAAACTCGCACACCATCCTGGTAAACGGCAAATACAATTTTGCCCTCCTTGTTCCGAACTACAAATATGGGATCGTCATCGGTTGCTGAGGGGTTACTGCTAATTTCCTTTGTATTTGCAGCATGCAGAGCATAAGGAACTGCTTTTAGGCTTTGAGTACCCAACTCAGTATAGTTAATATCCTGATCTGCCTTGAACTCAATTCGGATTTTTATCTGATCATTCTCCCATGGAACCTGAGAAATTGTACCAACCCTATCGGCACCCTCCCCAATAATAAGATTCACTATGCCCTGAGATGTAGTCGTTAAATTATGAGTTTCGGTATAATAGGTTGTTGTACCATTATTGCTTATAAGATTAACTCTAAGTGATACTGACTGGTTCGCTAGAACTTGTCCAGAACTATTTCTCAAAACAGCCTGATAACTAAACCCCTCTGGAGTTTGACTAAAGGACAAGAGACAGAACATTACGCCCAAAATAACTACTAAAAATCTTCTCATACCTCAAATT
>WBUV01000475.1 GCA_008933525.1 Bacteroidales bacterium
GTTTCGTGGATGTTAAGTCCACCCCATTCACCTTTTCTCCGATCGAACAATCTTATTTTTCTATCGGGGTACCAGTTGGAGTGGTATATCCATTGTCCACAGTAGTTGTTTAGTCTGTTAAACTTGTAGGCATCGAAAACCCAGTTGTCTTTCACTTTTAATAATGATTGCTCCAACTCAACGGAAAGTGCCTCATCGGCATCGAGCGAAAGGACTATGTCGTATTTTGCTTGTTTTGTGGCATAATTTTTTTGATCACGGTAACCAGAAAAAGGGTGCTGAATAAAGCGAACGCCAAGTTTATTGCAAATTTCTTCAGTTTTATCGGTGGAGTAAGAGTCAACAATAACTATTTCATCTGCAACGCGCTGTAGCGATCGTATGCATTGCTCTATCTTCCTTTCCTCGTTTAATGTAATAATTACGGCAGATATTTGAATCATTAAAAAGTGTTTTTCAATTAAACAAGACAAAGGTATTCTTTTTCCTGAATAAAATACTTATTGCGTTTGAGTTTAGGCTAACCAATATTAATTTATATTTGTGCGATTAAAGAATTTCATGTGAGGAAAAAAACGGCAAATTTGACTGGCAGAAATCTGCAATTGGCAAGAAAATTATTGTTAGATGTGGTTTCATTATTTGAGAAGAATTCAATCAACTATCACCTTGAAGGGGGGACTCTTTTAGGTATTGTTCGAGATAATGATTTGCTTCCATGGGATCATGATGTTGATATATCTGTTCCCGATAGCGATGTAAGTAAACTCAAAACGTTGGGGCCCGAATTATTAAAGTTAGGGTATAAATTTTCAAAGAGGAAGAGTCATTTAGAGTTTGGTCCAATAAATAGAGGAAGCTATTCTTTATTCAAAGTAAAGCCAATGTTAAAGTATTTGGGCCATATGGTGGCTCCTCATTTGTTTTACGATCTAATAGTTCTTGATATTTTTATTAAGAGTTCGGACGAGACTTATACTTATTGGCAAGCCCAAGGTAAGGTAATGAGAGTTGAGAGTAAGTATTATGAGTCCTACGAACTAGTACCTTATAGGGGATTTCAACTAAGGGCTCCCAACCTATATCGTGATTATTTAACAGAAAAGTATGGTGACTGGAGCGTAGTTGTTAAAGAATGGCAATGCGGAAACGATGAAAAAACAATTTGCTCTTAGGGTTAACCACACTTTTGTCGTTTACAACATTATACACTTACTCCAAAATCTCTTAAAGCATCATTTAACGATGTTTTTTTATCTGTTGATTCTTTTCTTTTACCAATTATTAATGCACAAGATACTTGGTATTCTCCCGCAGGAAACTTCTTTGTGTACGAGCCAGGAATAACAACAGAGCGCTCAGGGACGATTCCTTTATACTCAATAGGTTCTTGTCCAGATACATCTATAATCTTAGTCGATTGTGTTAGTACAACATTTGCGCCAAGCACAGCTTCCCGACACACTCTTACTCCTTCAACAACAATACATCTTGAACCAATAAAGCAACCATCCTCAATTATTACTGGGGCCGCTTGCACTGGTTCTAAAACTCCACCTATTCCAACACCTCCGCTTAAATGCACATTTTTCCCAATTTGTGCACACGATCCTACTGTTGCCCAAGTATCAACCATTGTTCCTTCGTCAACGTAGGCTCCAATGTTAACATACGAAGGCATCAGGATTACTCCTTTGGACAGATAACTTCCATGACGCGCAACTGCATGGGGCACAACTCTTACACCCAGACTTTTATAGTTCTTTTTTAAGGGGATTTTATCGTGAAACTCCATTGGACCTGCTTCAAAAACATTCATTTCCTTTATGGGGAAGTACATGATAACTGCTTTTTTTACCCATTCGTTTACAGTCCAACCATTACTATTTTGCTCTGCAACTCTTAGTTCTCCTTTGTCGAGCAACTCAATTACTTTTTCAATTGTATTGCGTACCTCAATGCTTGACAATAACTCTCGGTTAAGCCATGCCTGCTCAATGATTTCCTGTAGTTGTCTCATTATTTTAAAATCCTTTGTTCGCAAAAGTAAGCATTTTGATCTTTTGTGCTATAGGATTGATCATAAATGTTGTTACCCTGATTTTTTTTGTTTTTGTTCAAATTTTCTAGTAATTTACTTTGATTGATTTGATTCTCTTCGCTAAACTTTCTTTTACATTTTTAGTCAAAAAAGTTAAATCACAATTCAAACCAAATACGATAATACTCATGAGAAAACTCAAATTACTTACGGTTGCTCTGATTGTTGCTTTTAATCAATCTTTTGCACAGGAGTTGGTGAGGTATCAAACTCCGGCCAAAGAACTTCTAGATTTGCTAGATGCGCCTGTAACTCCCAGTTTTTCAATAAGCCCTAGTAAGCAGGTCTATTTATTGGCCTATTTAATGGATATGCCCGATTTATCGGAGTTGGCTCAACCTGAACTTAAAGTGGCTGGACTTAGAATAAACCCTAATAATTTTGGGAATAGCAACCCTCGTTCATACTCGAAGTTTGAATTTGTCGATTTGAAAACAAAGAAAATTACACCATTAACTGGAATTCCAGAAAATGCCGTTGTTACTGCTTATAGATGGGCTCCTGATC
>WBUV01000476.1 GCA_008933525.1 Bacteroidales bacterium
GCATTGACGGAAAGCCAGGAGAGAATTACTTCCAAAATCAAGCGAACTATAACATTAAAGCTGAATTTTTCCCAGAAACAAAGATGTTAACTGGGACTGAAATAATCAACTATAGAAATAATAGTCGTGATTCACTTGGAAATTTCTACCTGAATCTTTTTCAGAATCTATACAAAAAAGGAGTGAGTCGCGATATGGACATTGATCCACAAAACATCCATGATGGAGTCGAAATAACGGCTTTTACAATAAATGGAATTGCCGTTGATGTTTCGAAAATACACTACTATTCAACCATAGCACGAGTAAAACTTCCTGTAAAAATTGCACCAGGATCCAATGCAAAAATCGAAATAAGTTGGAGGCAAAAAATGCCTGTAACTGATGTTAAAAGACATGGAACCTATAACAAAACAAACTTTTTTATTGCCTATTGGTATCCAAAAGTTTGTGTTTTCGACGATATTGAAGGATGGAATGCCGAGGGACACAAAGGCTCAGCTGAATTTTACAGCGATTTTGGAAATTTTGATGTTGAAATAACTGTTCCTTCTGATTATACCGTTTGGTCAACAGGCGAATTATTAAATGATAAAAATGTATTCTCATCAAGGATAACGGAAAGGTTGGAAAAGGCTTTAAAATCCGATACCATTGTTCATATCATTACAACTATCGATAGAAACGAAAACACAATGGCAAAACCAGAAGAAAAACTTACCTGGAAATTTAATGCAGAAAACCAGCCTGATTTTGCCTTTGCATTAAGCAACAAATACATTTGGGATGCTGCAAGTGTTACTGTTGGCGATAAAAAAATCATGGTTAACTCGGTTTATGATCCTGAGGCAGAATTCTTCAATGCGGTAAATGGTATTAGCATAAAATCATTGGACTACTATTCAAAAAAATCGCCAGCCATAAAATTTCCGTTCGATCAAATCACCACATTCCATGGCAGAAGAGGAGGAATGGAATTCCCCGGAATGATTAATGATAGTGACTACAATAATGAAATGGAGACCATTCTTGTTACTACCCACGAATTAGGTCATATGTATTTCCCCTTTTACGTAGGTACAAATGAGCAAAAGTATGGCTGGATGGATGAGGGTTTGGTATCCCTTATCGGTTTATTTGCAATGGCCGATCAGATTGGAGATAAAGAACATAAAATATTTGCATTACTTGGGAAAAAGTATAACGAAGCGGCTAACATGCAAGCAACCGACAGCCCAATAATGTTTCCATCATACGAATTAAGCGATCAGGCAGCAGGATTTACCACGTATGTAAAGCCTGCATCAGCATTTTATTTGTTATACGATTACATGGGGCAAGAAAAATTTTGGCAGGCTATACGCGAATTTAGCGTAAGATGGAAAGGCAAGCACCCTACCCCATACGATATGTTTTTCACCTTTAATGAAATTGCAGGTGAAAATTTGGACTGGTTTTGGAAGCCTTGGTTTTTTGAATATGGCTACGCCGATTTAGGAATTGGGAAAGTAGAATCGGTAAAGAATGAAATTTTAATCAACATTGAAAATTATGGCAACTATCCATTACCTATATCTCTAACAGCAACTTATAAAGATGGGTCTAAGGTATCAATATCTAGGAAAATGAACGAATGGCAATCGGAGAATACTATTAAAATTGCAATTCCAAGCGGCGATCTAAAAGAGTTACTGCTGAATAGTGAAATGATTCCAGAATCAGATTATTCAAACAATAAGAAAGTTTATTAACCGGTCTCAACATTTATGTTTTGGTTTTTCAATTGGGTGTGGAATTGACTAAAATTTTGGTTTATAATTGCTGGCAAATCACTTCTTTCTTAGATGGTTTAAACGCTAAGACACAAAGACGCTAAGGGTTTCCTTGGCGTCTTTTTTTACATCTCAACAACCTAATGTTTAAGGGCATTTCTGTGTTAAACATTTCTATTATTCTTTATTTTTGCTGCACTAACAAAACCAAGTCTATACTATGCCCCGTAAACTCCAAAAATCAGAGATTTGCCCAAATTGCAATTTTCAACTTAGACCCGAAGATAACTTCTGTCCAAATTGCGGACAGGAAAATAACGTTAGGAATGTTCCGGCTCGTTACCTTATTGTTGAACTATTCGAAGGATTCTACAGCTTCGACACAAAGCTCTGGAACACCATAAAAGCATCGTTATTAAAGCCCGGAAAAATAACTCTCGACTACCTTGAAGGGAAAAGAGCGCGTTACGTTCCACCATTAAAGTTCTATCTATTCATAAGTTTTGTATTCTTCCTACTCCTCGGGAAACTAAGTGATAATGCCATTGATTCAAGTAAAATTAATGGGGCTATATTATCCGATGATGATATTGGCACAATGAATATATCGCTAAACGAACTTCTTGGTAATCAAAAAAAGCATTACAACAAAGATACTAATGATGTGAGTTCTATTAATTTTGACTTTAAGTCAAAGGATAGTTTATTGCTAACAATAAAAAGTTTACAAAGTGCTCACGACTCTGTCCTCAACAAACTTTTATTATCAGAGGATATCGACACCAATAGCATTACAAGGGAAAACCTAAGAAGCGCTCTTGCATATAT
>WBUV01000477.1 GCA_008933525.1 Bacteroidales bacterium
CAGTTCCAGGATGTGATGAGCCGACATCGAGGTGCCAAACACTGCCGTAAATATGGACTTGAGGGCAGTATAAGCTGTTATCCCCAGCGTACCTTTTATCCGTTAATCGATGACCTTCTCACTCAGGATCACCGGGTCACTATAACCAACTTTCGTCATTGCTCGATTTGTAAATCTAACGCAATAAAGCAAGCTTTTACTATTACACGTTCATACTATGTTCTAAATAGTGGAAACTTACCTTTGTATACTCCCGTTATTATTTAGGAAGCCACCGCCCCAGTAAAACTGACCATCATACGCTATCTATAAAACAAAATTTTAATATTTTTTACCAATAACAAAAACATTATTTCAAGATCGTCTTTATAATAGACTCATGTTTATCCTACACAGGTTATTTAATAAAAAAAACATATGATTACAGTAAAGGTGCATGGGGTCTTTCCGTCTAGCTATTAGCACCCTGCATTTTCACAGGAAATTCAACTTCACTGAAATGATGTTGGAGACAGTAAGGAAGTAGTTACTCCATTCATGCACGTCTGCAATTAACAGACAAGGAATTTCGCTACCTTTGGACCCTTAGGGTTAGGGCCGCCGTTTAATGGGTATTATAAAATAAAAGTACACAAAATGCAATTTTATCCATTTATCACTCCATCACCGGGCAGGAGTCAGACCTAATACTTCATCTTTACGATTTAGCAAAGTCCTGTGTTTTTGTTAAACAGTCCCCTCCTTCTGCTTTCCGCCTCTTTAAAATAATTAATTATTTTAAAATACTCTTTCTCCCGAAGTTACAGAGTCAATTTGCCGAGTTCCTTCAACATCATTATCTCAACCACCTTAGTATACTCTACTAGTCCACCAGTGTCAGATTAGGTACGATCTTCATACATTTCTATAAAAGTTCAAATAAGTTTTTCCAGGTTGCTCGCTAAACACAAAAATAATCCAATTAATATTTGTATTCCATAAACAACAGAACTTAATTTAGAGAAATTTAATTTACCGTCGATTTTAACGTTGGTATAAATCTTAGGATCGCCTTACTCTGATAGGATCATCCTATACCAGAAACCCTTAGACTTTCGGTGACAATGTTTCTCACATTGTTTAGTGTTACTCATATCAACAGCCTTACTTCTGATATTTGAAACAAATCTTATCGATTTATCTAACCAACCTACAGAACATTCTGCTACCAATTTTTAAATTTTGTAGTTTCGGTATTATACTTGAGTCTCTTTACATCTACAGATAACATTTCCAATTGGCAAGTGAGCTTTTACGCTTTCTTTAAATGATGGCTGCTTCCAAGCCTACATCCCGACCAATACTACGGAAAGTCAATCCTCATTCACTAAGTGATACATTTAAAGACCTTAACTTACAATCTGGGCTGTTTCCCTCTCGACTATAGACCTTATCACCTATAGTCCGTTTGCAATAAATTATAAAAAAGTAATTCGAAGTTTCAATAACTTTGGCAAAGCTTTGGACCCCCCTCAATCATTGAGAGCTCTACCTACTTCTTAACTAATATTACACGCTGCGTAAACAGCTTTCGCAGAAAACCAGCTATACCACTTTTGGTTGCGCTTTCGGCCCTAACCGCAATTCATCTCAGCATTTTGCAACATACACGAGTTCGATCCTCCCACACTTTGAAATGTGTTCAATCTGATCACGGTTAGATCAAGTGGCTTCGGGCTATATACTTCAAACTATCAATACGTGTTCACTTCGCATTCATATAACTACTTATGCTTGCTTAAAGTATATACTAGTTGACCCATTATACAAAAGGTATACTGTCACATTCGTCTTATATAGTCGCCTACACTCAACAATGCTTCAGATGCTTATAAATATGAAATTTCAGAATCTTTTCACCCCCATTCCCTGGGTACTTTTCACCTTTCCATCACTGTACTTGTTCTCTTTCGGTCATATATAATATTTAGGCTAAGAAAGTGATCTTCCTATCTTCCGACAAGTGTCCCCATTACTCGTCTTACTTAGTCAAATTGTTCGGTACTCCAAATATACAGGACTATAACCTTCTCTGGTATGAGTCATATACTCAATTCTAATGGAGTTCTCCGACCATAGCCTTTTCCTTTTTCGCTCACCACTACTAAAGGAATCTCGGTTGATTTCTGATCTGTAGGTACTTAGATGTTTCAATTCACTACATTTCATGATCATATATGTTTTATTCTATCTAAAATTTAAAATAAAACACTTCAAACAAGTGCTAACGAACAAAAGCTGCATTCTCCCTGTTTGTTTTCGACTGGAACGTCATGTTAATTATATATGCCTAGGCATCCATCTCATATTCTTTTATATCCCATCCCCTATCATAAAAATTATTAATATCGCTACGACTCTCCGTTATGAATATTTTTGAAAAGATGCCATCTTTTTGAAAAAAAGAATATAGCATAAGACTGGATAAAACAGAATGTTTAACATCTTTTTCCTTTCCAGTTGGTTATTATATATTTATATATATATTATATTTAAAATTCGCCCTGCAACGTTGGAGAGGGCACCGCCCCCCCCGCCCCCACACAATGG
>WBUV01000478.1 GCA_008933525.1 Bacteroidales bacterium
TATACCTGCCCTATGTGCCTCCGAGAGCATTTCAGCACCAAGCCATGTATCAAACCCTAAATTCCTATAATTAGGGTGAATTGCGCCCAAAAGTAAACTCAACATTTTGGCCCTTCGGGCAGACCTCAGTATATGAATAAACCCAAGGGGAAAAAGATATCCCCTACTCTTTTGAATGCCAGAACCAATATCGGCTATACCAAGAATAAAGGCAAGCACTCTATTCTCTGAATCAACAATAATCTTTATAAATCGGGGGTCGAGAATTGCCAAATACCGTTTGGCAAACTCATCCATTTCATCAAAGTCCATTGGGTTAAACCCATAAATATTGGTAAAGGTTTCATTCACCAATGTTAGCACAGGCCTAATCCAAGGCTTTATCTCGCCTCTTCTTTTGAGGCTAATCATCCTATAACCGTTGGCATTGCGTTTAACTCTCTCCAGAATTCTTTTATAAAAATCGGGCAATTCCTTTGGCACTGGTAATTTATACACCACTAAATCAATATCCTTTTGGTAATCAAGCTTTTCAACATAATCAATCTGATACCTATAGTTGCAGTTCGACGATATAACAATTGGCTCATCAAATCCCTCAACAAGTAAGCCTTGTGGGTCTTTATCGGAAAAACCCATTGGGCCAATCAAGCGTTTCATTCCTCTATCTTTAGCCCACACCTCAATAGCCTTGACAAGGGCACTAGCAACCTCGAAATCGTCAATTGTTTCCCAATGGCAAAAACGGGCAGTTAACTCGTTATGCTCTTGATTATACTTCCTGTTAATAATTCCCATGATGCGACCTACAGGTTTACCATCAAGTATTGCAAGCAGCAATATTGTATCGCAATAATTGAATGCTTTATTTTTTTTTGGATTATAGTATAGCCATTCCTCGTAGTACAACGGCGGAATCCAATTCTTATGTCCTTTATGAATAAAGGCAGGAAGATGGATATATTGCTTTAAATGGCGTCTCGAGTCTACATTGATTATTTTCAAATTCATATATCAACAAAAAAGCAACATTAAAGAAATTTTTATGAAAATGCAAAAGGCAAACCCCTAAGAATTGCAATAGAATCTTAGGGGTCTATATCTTCAAGAATAGTTTTATTAGCCGAACATTAAGAAATAGGTTATTACGCCGGATAAATATCCTAGTAATGCTAACAAACTAATCTTTTTCATATACCATAAGAACTCAATTTTTTCCAATCCCATTACCGCAACACCCGCAGCAGAACCAATTATGAGTATGCTTCCTCCTGTACCGGCACAATATGCTAGTAAATTCCAGAAATCTCCATCCACAACATAATTTGCCATAATATCCGGATTAGCAACAGTAGCAAGTGTTTCTGGCAAAACAATAGTGTGCATTCCCATTGCACCTGCAACTAACGGAACGTTATCTACAATTGCTGATAATAAGCCAATTAAAACATTAGGCATATAAGCGTTAGAAAATGTACTATCGAGCCATTGCGAAACAAGCGCTAAGTGACCAGCAGATTGTAAAGCATCCACTGCTGATAGAATTCCTAAAAAGAAAAGTATTGTTGGAACATCTACATTCTTTAAAACCCGAGCAACAGTTCTCTTTTCCTTTTCATCTACATCCTGCTTTCTATGGTACATCAACTCTGTAAAAATCCACAGAACAGACAACCCTAGGAGCATTCCTAAAAAGGGAGGCAAATGAGTTAATACTTTAAATACGGGAGTGAATAGCAGCGCTCCTACTCCTAGTATAAAAATAATATGACGCTCTCGCCTTGTAGCAACTTTGACCGAATTTATATTTGAACCCTCATCATGATTTGGAGCATCAAACTCACCCTTAAGCATAAATGAAAGAACAGCCAAAGGAACGAGCATGCTTATTAAACTTGGAACAAACAGCTTTGAAACTATACCTGCTGCAGTTATGTTGCCATTTATCCATAGCATAATTGTTGTGACATCACCAATAGGCGACCATGCACCACCTGCGTTTGCTGCAATAATTACCACACCAGCATACAGCCAACGATCATGGCGTTTATCAATTAACTTACGCAACAACGCAACCATAACAATTGATGTGGTAAGATTATCCAATGCAGCAGACATTAAGAAAGTTATAATGGATATAATCCAAAGCAACTTAACCTTATTTCGGGTTCTAATTCTATTCGTAATAATTTTAAATCCTCCGTGCTGGTCAACAATCTCAACAATTGTCATTGCACCCATCAGGAAAAACAATATTTCCGAAATTTCACCTAAAAAACCCAAAATTTGGTTTTCGGAAATGTAGTGAACATACTGCTCCAGTTTTGGAAGATTACTTACATCCGGATTTGCTTGTAAAAATGCACTAAACTTACCACCAATATCGGCAGTAAGAATATTTCCCGCATCAAGCATAAACATTACCCATAAAATTACTCCAAGGAATAATGCCGATGCTGTTTTATTAACCTTAATATTATGCTCTAGGGCTATAGCTGCATACCCTAGAATAAAAACAACAACCATTAACGAAAACATAAACCTAGATTTTTAAAATTTGGCGCAAAGGAAGTCATTATTTTTAG
>WBUV01000019.1 GCA_008933525.1 Bacteroidales bacterium
TTTGTAGTGTGTGCTGCGATAACTGAATGTGACAATCGAGATAACCATAAAGTAAAGAGTCGGAACTACTCTCTTCATTCTGAAACAACTCAAATTTCTTAGGCTCGGGTTTCTCCTTGTTCTCAGTAAAACTTATATTAACATACTTATATAGTTTTAATAGATTAAGGTTGTTTTGCGATCGCTGAAGAACATCATTAGAATAAAGAATTCCAGGGCGAATAAGGTTAGCATTGTAAATAACTCCCAACTTAATTCCTGGATCAGCAGGAAATACAAACTGAACACCATCAATAAGTACCGTATCGAGGAGAGATTCTTGTCGCTTGGAGATGAATGTCATAGGGTCGTAGTTTGGATAAACAAAAACCCGCTTAACCTTATAACGTAAAAAAGTGGAGGGAACCCGCTTCCCCTCTTCGTTCATTCTTAATGGATTACGAATCATCAAAAGCACATCAACTTTATTATTCCCAACACTGGTATCGGCTGTAAATGTCACAAAGTCCTTATTAAAATTGTAATACCCATTATTTCTTAAATATGCCTCCAATCTATTTCTCTCCTCTTGCAAAATATCCCTATCAAAAAGTTGTCGACGACTTATAAGACAATTAACCGAATCTTCCTTAACCAGTCGTTGAATAATGGTATCCTCAACCGAATAGCTAATATTTCTTATTCGGTAGGGTACATTGGGTGATACCTTGTAGAATACATCTGACTTTCTATCGTAATAAGAAATTGAATCGGTGACTTTTGCATTATAGTATCCTTTACTTTGAAGATACAACAGAACATTTCGAGTACCCTCGCTAATTAAGTTTGTGTCGATCAGAACAGGCTCTTCACCAATGGTTTTTAGCCAACGGTTCATTCTATTGAACTTGTAAGGACTGGCGATATTAAATATTCTCAGGTGAAACCTGAATCCTAGAATTTCTTTATTGGGATGTTGCTTAAGGTAGGTCTCCAGTTCACCTGAATTCAATCCTTTTGAATCAAGCTCGATGGTTGACTTATTAAGCAGATACCTACCCTCGGGAACGTTTCTGGTAATACTACACGACACCGCAAGCATTAACCCAATTACTATAAAAGGGAGAGTTTTAAGTCTAAACTTTACATTGAATTTTTGTTCTGAAAAATCTAATATCATGGGCAAAAATCAACCTAATAGAGTGTAGAAAGATAGAAAAAGGTTTTGAAACAACCATTGTCAGTGGTGATATTTTAAAACAATGATTTATGAATGAATGGTTTGGTTAGACTAATATGAAATTTTTGACCTTAAACTAATAAAAAAATCGATCCCTGGAGAAGAGATCGATTTCAATTAATTACTGGAAAACTTATCGAACTTCAAACCTTATTTCGCTTAATGCTTTAATGGCTCTGTCGGAAAAGAAATCGCAAGCAGGGAATAGCCTGTACCTACCACCCTCATTATTTTTAGGATCGTCAATTAGTAAAAAATCTTGCTGATCGTTTCTGTTAATAAGCTCCGAGTAAGTAACAGACATTCTATACCCATCCAATGCAGCTACAGTGAATAATCCCCTTTGAATGCTTTCCTTCGATACGGGGTAAGTTGATTGCAAGATATCCTTTAAATAGTAGCCTGTAAAAGGTGTTGTACTGTGAATACCTCGTCCACGTCCATAAAAAATTGTATTGAAAGTAACTGGCGACATACCCTTTGGAATATTTAGCGTACCCTCCTTGCCACTTGCATCTGTAACTTTAACCTTATCGGAGTATAAAGGCTTAATTTCTCTATCAATTTTGAAAGAAGCATCCAACGATCTTACAGTAATTCTAGTAGGATTTGAGATGTTACGCTCTGTTAGTAAATCGTTTGCAACAACCAATTTTGAAGTTTCGGGTAAAGGCCATAACTCCTTGGTTTTACTCGGAACGATGCGCATTACAGCATTGGCAATAATAATCTTATGCAGGTTATTTGGATAGTATAGTTCACCCCACGAAAAAACTACCTTCTCGCCAGCATCGTTACTTACCTCAACGTATAAATCGATAATTGGAGGGAATACATCGGCATTCTTCTTTTGGATGTTGACAGTGTTTAAAATATCGAAAAGCGAGTAGCCATCGTACCTATATGCCCCAACAAATTTGTTTGTACCGTCAGCATTAAGCAATGCCTCCTTTACAATTACTGAGTGAATAGGCAATTTGCTAAAATCAACGGTATCTGGATTTGCAATTTCGCCATCAACAACGAGTTGAACCATTGGCAACTGCTGAACAGGTTCATTATCGTAGAAGTTATTGGTTTGCTCAAGCGAGTCGACTATAACTTCCTGTGCAACTTGTTTCGATTCGATAGTCTGATTGCAACTCCATGCTATCAGCAAAAAAAATGGGAAAAGTATCTTTTTCATTTTTATCTAATTTAGGTTTAGTAAAATTAAAATTTGGCACCAACACCAATTATTATAAATCGGCCCGGGCCAACAGCGCCCTTGCTATCGTAAATCTGCTTATCAAAAATATTTTGAATACTAACCGATAGGTTAAGGTGATTCATCAGCTCCCTGCTCACTCTAAAATCTAAGGTGAATGCCGAAGGGTAAACATCCGAGCCAACAATATCGTCCAATACATTCTGATCGTTAATAAACATCTCCCCAACATACTTGCAAGTTAATCCAACATTAATAATTCTTGGATCGTTGTAAAATGCTCCAAACGCAAAAGAGTGATTAGGCACATCCGTTAATAGTTTCCCTGTTAAGTCCGTGGGATCGTTACTATACAATGGTGTATACTCCGATATTTTTGGAATGCTGTATGCATAATTACCAAAAAAGTTCAGATAACGAATTGGACTTGCTGTAAAATCGAACTCAAGACCATAAATCCTAACATCCGAGATATTGGAACGAATCATAATTGGCCGATCGCCAAAGCCCATATCTATGCTATCGCCTGTAGAAACATAATACAGAAAATCGGTTCCCTTTGAATAAAACAAACTCGACGATAGTTTTAACCAATCTACAGGACGATAATCTGTACCGATCTCAAAATTATCCAAATACTCCGGTTTTAGGTTTGGATTAGCCACTTTGAATCCTCCACGAATACGGCCTGATCGGCATAAATCGTCGAGGACCGATGGACGAAAACCACGGCTATAGCTGGTGTAAAATCGTAAATCGTCATTGGGTTTATACTGAATGGAAACTCGTGGACTCAAAGCACCCCACTCCACATCATCTAATCCGAAGAACTGGTACTGATCCATAAAAACAGTCTCCGACGAGGGACTATTAATTATAAATGCACCATCGTAAAAGCGTGAAAAGTCGTAACGCAAGCCAAGTAGAATCTTCACCTTATTGTTGAAGGTCGAAATTTCGTCTTGGAAATAAACTCCATAAAAGTCCATTTTTCCACGATTATCAACTTTATCGGTTGAAGTGTAGTAAATATCCGAAGCGTCCACCTCACCCATCCTAAGATCATAGCCAAATATTAAGGTATGGTTTCGAATGTTTGTGTTGAAGGATGACATTAAACCATAATCGCTACGAACTGATAGCACATCGTACCATGTATAATCATCTTTTTCCCATTCGCTTACCCTTTTATAGTTCTCGTTGAAGTAAAAAAGAGATACGTTCCATCCTAACTTTCCAAAACTTCCACTTACCGAAGAACGCAACTGGTAAGTATCATGATCGGTAGTGTTGCCTAAAGGTTGATAGTACTTTTCGCCCGTGCCACGCATATCATCGTAATAGGTAAGATCTATCTCGGCCTTAATCTTACTTCTATTTTCGAAACCAGCCTTAAGATTTATAGCCTTTTCATCGAAACACGACTTAATAATATTATCGCCTAGAGCAAGTCTATCTGGTTTTGACTGGGTAATGTAACCATCGCTTTTTCGATAATTTGCATTGGTAGACCAGTAAAAGTATTTACTAGAATTACTACCTAAACGGCCTGCTATACGAGTCTTAATACCCTGAGTATTGTATGTACCATAATCGATATTTACAAACCCTTCGAGTGATTTAGAGGGTCGCCGATTAATTACATTTATTACACCACCCATTGCATTTCCACCGTAGAGAGCAGAACCAGGACCCTTGACAACCTCAATTCGCTCAACATCACCAGTTGAAATTAGATTCCAATTCACAGAGCCTCCATCGGCCTTGTTAACTGGAATTCCATCGATTAACACAAGCGTACGAGCCTGCTCATTACCACTTAAGCCGCGCATAGTAACCGACGATTTGTGAGAAAATAATCCGAACGAACGACTCACCTGAACTCCAGGAAGCAATGCCAATACCTCATCGGTGGTTTGCGATGCAATAAAAGAAAGCTTTTCTGTGGTGATTAGGCTAATACGCCCAGGAATTTCGCTTATTCTATTCTCCGAACGAGTTGCCGAAACCACAATCTCGTCGAGTTGAATTCGGTTCTCTACTAGTTTAATTTCGAGTTCAAGCCGGTTACCCTCCACAACAAGTATTTTTTGCTGATACTTTTCGTAACCCAGAACAGATACCTCCAAACTGAACTCTCCAGCCTTTACCCTTTCAATAGTAAAAAAACCCAATGAATTTGTTGCCGTTCCAACATTCCCAACAATTACATTCGCTCCTACAATTCCTTCGTTTGTTTTAGAATCGCGCACGTAACCTTGAATTCCATTTTGTGAAAACAGAGCATAAGGAGCAATTGATAGTAATAAAATTATCAGAGTTCTCATGGCAGCCTATTGTTGAATTTTAATTTCAAGTTCCATATATCCATCGGTTACAGTATCGGCATGCTTAACACGAACCAAACCATACTTTCCATCGGCTGTTTTAAATGGAATTATCTTATCGGTAAAACAGTACTTACACAATCCACTTATGTTTCCTGGCTTAAACGATGCAACCAGTAAACTGTCGTTTTGAGCACTCTCAAATTTTTGGAGATCAACCAAATTATTATCGGACGAGTAATAATCGTAGGAAATTGGATTCCTAACCGACCAACTCGATATTTCCGGATAATGCAACGCAGCAGAACTAGTTCCTGTATACCCTGGACAACAGAGCGTGGGAGACATTATCCCGCTTGTTTGGTAAACAAACGCAACAATATCAATTTCAGCCTCGTGACCAGAGATATTTCCACTACTATAAAGCGTGCCGGTGTGTAAATCGACAAAATTTGGATACTGCGAGTTGTTCTGCATACCAATCTTAAGCGAAGGATAATGGCTGATTGCTCCATAAGCCGAACCTTCACCAAGCAATACTGTTCGAGTTATAATTGCAGAATCGCGGTTAGCATTCATCACAAAGAACTCCCATAGCTCCATTTCGGCTGATGATTTAACAAAACTATGAACAGTATCGAGGCTTCTATTTTTGATAAACAGGCCATGATCGATCTCCTTTATCCTCTGACCGTTGACAATTCTGGTAATCCTTAAATTGGTAATTGGAGCACTCCCCGTAGTTGCCACAATACCGAATTTAATTTTACCCCCAACTGGAATTTCATCGTTGTTTGAAGTAAAATCATCGGTACTTTTTAGTGCAACAATTGGAGGAAAAACAGCCTCCTCTTCTTTCTTGCAATTTGTAAGCAGCGTAACTGCTATACAAACAATTAATAATCTGTACATAATATGATTAAATAAAAAACTGCATCCAACTCAGAACCTGAACTGAGATGCAGTTAAATATTTAGTTATTTAAACAGCTGGCTTGTAGGTTTTAATTTCGAACTGCAACCATCCACTTGCATTTTTAGGTTCACTAACAGCAACAACCTTAAATAGGCCATAGGTTCCATCTTGAGTTTTGAATGCATAAATATCGTTTGCTACAAGAAGTTTCGCTTTCTTATTGCTAGAAGTTAGTGTACTATTAAAGTATGTTGCAATAATTGCTTCGCCCTGCTTAATCTGGTCAAACTGTTCAACAGTAATACTCTGTGTATTAGCAGGCAAAGTACCAGCGCCACTTGATGCTGATGTAGGAGTAATTGTGGTTAAATTTTTTGTGGTGTAGTTCATAACATCAGTCTCTCCTGTGAAAATATCTCTAATATTGGCACCTGGAGAGGATAAGGTCATGTCGTTGATACGATTATTGATTTCATCGTGCTCATAAAAACATACCAAATCAATTTTAGCCTGATTGTTAAATGCATCAGTTTGATTGTAAATCTTTTTCTCAGAAAGAGAATAGAATGCACCAATTGAAGTATTGGATTGCGCACCAATTTTAACAATCCATTTTGATGGTTCATTATCATCCTTTTCGCACGACGCAAAGGTGAACATAGCCACTAAGGCCAATAACATTAATTTTAAAAAATTTGTCTTCATAGTTTATGGTTTTAGTTTGATGTTATGCAAAATATTTCATATCGATGACAAATGTAAATAAATACCATAAACTAAACAGTTAATGAAATGATGTTTTTTAACAGGCAGTAATATTCCGAAATAAATACTAGGCTTTTTCTAGTGGAATTTCAATTTTAACGTTTGTTCCATGGCCCAGCAGCGATTCAACATCAATTGAACCATTGTGCTCTTGTATAATATTGTATGTGATAGATAGACCTAGACCTGTACCCTGACCTATTTCCTTTGTTGTAAAAAATGGATCGAATACTTTTGACAAAATTTCCTGATTAATGCCGCATCCAGTATCCTTTATTTCTAATCGAATTGAAGAATTTATAATTTGAGTCTTAATTGTTATTGCCCCCCTACCATCAATGGCCTGAACTGCATTTAGCATTACATTCATAATAGCCTGATGCAGTTTTCCCTCATTACCATAAATACGAAAAGGGGTGTTGGTTAAATCCTTAACCAACTCAATCCTGTCAAGTGTTAAACTATTCAACATTAACGAGCAAGTATCAATAATTCTATGCAAATCAACATCGTTACTTTTGTAATTTTCATCTCGACTAAAATGATTTAAACCATCAACTATAGTAGAGGCTCTCTCTACGCCTTCGGAAATTGCATTGACATAGAATTCTATATCAGCATTATGGCTCTTAGAATTACTGTTAAAGTATGATTTAATTCCTGCTATTCCTCCATGAATAAAATTCAATGGGTTATTTATTTCGTGGGCAACACCAGCAGCGAGAATACCAATTGAAGCCATTTTTTCGGATTGAATGAGCTTATTCTGGGTAGATTTTAGGATGTTTACTGTTTCCTCCAGGTTATCGCGTTGAGTATTTAACTCCTCGTTAGCGGCTTGGAATTCCTCGTTCAGGGCCTCTAACTCATATGTTCGTTCGTTTAACGAGATGTTCAGTTTTTTCTTATCGCGCAAATTTTGCCATACAATTATAAGTAAGGCAAGAATTATGAGTATTACTGTAGCTCCCCCTATCTGAATTGAACGTTGAATAAGAATCTTCTCCCCCTGAATTGAATTTATTTTTTTTAAAAACTCAACTTCCTGAATCTCCTTCTCGGCATTAGCAAGGTTCTTCAACTGATTAAACTGCTTTGTACGGTTTAATTTTGAAATACTATCGCTCAACATAATGTAGTTATTCTTATAAATAACCGCATTCCTATAATCCTTTGTTCTTTCAAAAAAATCTGAATAAATCATCAGGTTATTAAGCCGTAATTGAGTAGCATCAATGCCTTTCAATATTTCACTAGCCTTATCAAGACAGACTTTCGATTTAGAGAATTGCTCCATTGTTAAATAAACATCCGCTAAATTGTTTAAATTTTGAACTTGCTCATAATTGTTCAAAAGAGATTTGTTTATTTCATAGGCCTTTTCAAAATAACCTATTGCTTGGCTATATTTTTTTTGGCTAAAATTGACGTTTCCAAGATTATTTAAGTTATGTGCAATGGATTGTTGTGCTCCAATAGTTCTATTGATCTCGAGGGCATTACTCAGCGCCTCCTTCGCACTCAAATAATCACCCATCCCTCTATACGTTATTCCAATATTATTCCAGGCAATTGCCTGATAAGCTTTATTATCAATCTCTATCAAATTCTTCAGAGCTTGGTTAAAGTATTTCAAAGCATCTTCGTTGAGATCTAAATTTCGGAGCACTAAACCAATATTATTATACTCTCGCCATAAGGTCGAGTTTTCGCCAATCTTCTCCTTTACACTTAGAGCATGAAAGTAATTCTCGAGCGATGTGTGATAATCGCCTATGTAGTACAATGCAATTCCTTTCCTATTTAACGAGTTGGCTAGTCTCAGTGAATCTTTACTTTTTAATGATAAATTAATGGCCGAATCTGAATAGACAAGTGCAATCCCAGGATCGTTAGGCGAATACTTAGTTATATAGTCGTTTATTAAATCTATTTTAATGGAGTCGGGTAAATTTTTAGTCAATGTACTCCTAAATGAGTCTGCAATATTTAACTGAGATAGCGCAACCTTACAAATTAATAGTGCGATCAACAAAATTCGAAATCTCAACATAATGAATATTGATTTGTGATAAATTTATAACCGCTAAACAAATTTAATGATTAATAGTTCTTCCAAAAATAAATGAAACAGAAACTTATACTAAAGCTAAAGAGTTCCAGTAATCTGGAACTCTTTAATAATTTTAGATGAAAAACAATTTTAAAAGCCCGAGAACTCAGACTCTGGAATAAAATCCAGAGCCTGATCCCAGAATCCAACTAAGGTTATTTTTTAACAACCTTAATTGATTTATCGATGTTCATACTTTTTATATTAACAAAGTATATTCCGCTAGGATAATTAGATAAATCCATCTTAATGATTTCCTCACCCGATTTTTCAAATTTATTCAGAACGATACCTAGCACATTAAAAACTCTAATGGTTACAGCTTGTTCTTTAGAAGGCAACATTATGAATGCAATATCATTGGTTGGATTTGGGTATGCATTAATTCCGGCATTTTCATTATCTGAAATACTGTTTGTTCCATCAACCAAAACATTTAACACCTCATTTAAAATTGCCCCATGGCTATCTTTAACTGTAAATGACAACGTGGTGCTACCTAAGTTCATAGGCTTAACTATGAATTGATTTGCGGATGCAAATACATCAACCACATTGCTGTTTCCACTAACTACTGTATAGGTAATGTTATCGCTATCGGGATCGTCAAAGTAACTGTCAAGCGAATATTCAAACAGGCTTTCCGTTGTGTGGTAAACTAACGATTTACTCTTACCAACAAATATAGGCGCACGGTTAGTTGGGGTTACCTCAACATTAATTTTTAACTCGCCGATCGCATTGTACTCATCGGTTGCGTTGAAAGTGTAAGTGTAATTGCCAGCATCGCTAAAACCTGGTGTTAAAGTAATGGCCAATTTCCCATTTGTAAAATCGTAGGTCATATTGCTATAGCTACTTTCTGAAGCTACTGTAAATGCATTATTCTCTAAATCCACAACTTTATAGGTAAGTGTTAAAGTATCATTTTCAGCAACAGAAATATTATCTGTAACACCTTCGAATTTTGGACCTTCGTTAACGCGTAGCTTAACAGGCACTTTTACAACTGAGGCGTTAGGATCGTTCGATGTGAATACAATGTTTGCAATCTGATCACCACGTTGTGCATATGCACCATCGAAATGAAGATTTACAGAACTTGCATCGCCCATTGCCAGAGTACTGTCCAAAGCCGATGTGATTGTTAACCACGAAGTATTATCGGCGGTTTCCTCTGCTGCAAACATCAACCATCCAACACTTTCGAACCCGGCAACTTGTTGAATATCTCCCCAAATTCCTTGATCGTAGTAATAATATCTACCTTCAATTGTTTCTGAATCAGTGATTGAACCAATTGGATAAGCAATGCCAAATGGGAAGGTCACTGAAACATAGAAGTCTTCGTTTGGATAAATTTTAACTGCTTTATCCATCTTTACTTGATACCATGCACCTGATTCATCATTACCAGAACCAGTAAACTCGAGTTTACCTTGTGATACCTTTGAAGCATTTGCAACAGACGATCCACCAGCTAAAATTTCAACCTCAATAACTCCACTTGTTAGTCCTTCTGCTCTCATAAATGTTTCTATGTGAGATAGGTTGAATGCCTGTGAGCCAGCATTGTATTTAGTAGCAATGGTTAATGATGATGAGCCACCATTTCCAATGTAAGTATCAGGTATTTCCTTGTCAGTATGGGAAACAACCCTATTGTACGATGTTTTAGACTGAGTATTAGCTTTTTTAGACGCCACAGTTGATTTAAGCGATAGTTTACTAGCAGTTGAAACGGTTTTGCTACTGCTTTTGCTAGAAGTTTCAACTCTTCCATACTCAATGCTAATTGTATAGTCTAGGTCAGATTTACCCTCAATGTTATCGAAGTTGATAGATTTATCTGCTGTTTCGCTAAAAGTATTCATCGAAACAATTATTGGAGTTTTAACTACGTTAATAACAGGAGGCTCAATTGCAGTACCCTTTAGCGTGATGCGTTTTTCACCTACACTTGTTGTTAATACAAGGTCGTCGGTAAAATCGCCTGCTGTTCCCGGTGCGAAAGTAGCCCTAACCTTGAACTCATCGCTTGGATTAATTTTAAATTCAGGAGTTGGAAATACCCAAGGTGAGTATAACTCCGAAATATCAGCCCAACGCCATTCTGGACCAAACCAGCCATCAACCAAGGTGTAAATTTGCAAACTTAAACCCATAGTACCGTCAGCCATTTGTAACCAAGTAATATTGTACGGTGCTGCACCTTCGTTTTTGAAGGTTAAATCCATATAGTTTGATTTTGGCATTCCCCATTCCAATTCAACCATTTTTGTTCCAAAATCAACCATTGTTTCAGCAGTAAATAGTGCATCACCAGTTACTGTTAACTCTACAGGTTTCTCCAAATTCTCTTTGCCTGGAACATTGGTTTGTATCTTTAACGCTTGGTTATAAACACCACCAAATACGTTGCGAGCATCAAGGTTAAGTTGACCTATTAATGTGCTATTAGGCTCAATGATATGTTTCTTAGCTGGAACTAAAACGTAGGCAAGACCCTTACCGTAATCAAGTTCTGAATATTCAGAAATCATGATTCCGTTCTTGTTATCTTTCTGTAATCCAATTGTTGAGAAACGCGATGTAGCATCGGCACCTCCCTCTTCGGCTTTGTATTGGAATTTCATAGTTCCATTCTTGTAGAAGATAATTTGTGCCGAAACAGGATCGCCCATTCCTCCAAAATTGTTTACGAAGTAACTCCAAGTAATAATAATCTTATCATCGTAGAATTTGTAGAATATTCCAATATCCTCCTTTGCATAGTTGTAATCAGAGAAGCCACTGAATGTCCAGTAAGGCATAATGCATGGACCTGAATGGGTTTCTGTAGGGATATAATCGGTGAAAAAAGTTGCTAGGGGATCATCTTCGAATGAAATTATCCCATTATCACCGATCTTAAATGAGGTGTACTTTTCGCCATAAAATTCAATCGCAAAAGGTAGAGAAAGTTCTCTAAAATAAGTTCCTTCCCAATCATTTAAATCGTAGAATGGAAGTTGTGTTCCTGTTTTACGAATATCAATCCATTGGTAAACCTCACCCTGATTTAATTTTTCGTAAGTATAGGTTATATCACTTGGAGTTGAGGTTGGAGCCTCAAACGTAAGCCACTCTTTACCTTTGGCAGTTACCTCAAGTTTACCTAATCCTGTATTCTCAATTGTAATTGGTAGGCTAATAGAGTCACCATAAGCAAGAGTTTGTTGTAGCAAGTCAAGGTTGATATTAATGCCCGGTGCATCTACAACCTTTGCCGAAAGGTAAATGGTATCGTGCGATCCATCGGCATAGTTTATCGATGCCCAATCCTCCAAAGTTGCTAAAGCATTTGTTGGAACTTCAACGCTATAGTTCTTAAATAAGCTAGGTTTAATTGATGTAGCCAATTCACCTGTTATATTAAAACTTCCATTAACAAGAGTAATGCCTGTAATGTTTACATTAGCAGTTCCAGCGTTTTTAATGCTGAAAACACTTTTCTTTACATCACCCTGAAGGACATCACCAAATTTAATACTGTCGGTAGATACTTCTGGTTTTGCAATACCACCATCAGTAATATTTAGTTTAACCAAAGCGCTAATCTGACTATTTGAAGGATCGTTACTAATAAAGTTTATGTAACGATTTATTTCGCCTTCGGGTAATGTAGATGTTGCCATGGTAACATTAACAGTAGCCGAACTACCTGGTGCAAGAATACCTGAACCATTGGCTATACTCTTTATTATACTTGGACCAGGATAATCAAAACCTAATGCTAGTCCATCATACATTTCAATTTGTTGGCTCCAATCTTGAATAAGTATTCCGTCGTTTTGCTCCAAATTCTCAATTAGGATATTCAAATAATAGCTAGTTCCAACATGATCATAATAAAAATGTATGTCTCCATTAGCGAACAGCACCATTTGTACTGTAAAATAATCATCCAAATTGTAACCATCGCAAACCTTATCGTATTGAACAATTACTCTATCAGCTTCAATTTGATAAAATACTTGACCCTGCGAAATGAAATTGAAATAACCACCAAGTGGCGAGATAATACCCTTGGGCCCCCATGTATCGCCAAGTCTTGGCGTATTTACTGGATTTACCGAGTTATCAAATGTAGTAAAACCTCCTTTTGCAACGTAAAGAGTTTGCATATTTTGACCATAGTAAGGGAAGTCAAAACCTAAGTTTATGGTAGCATACTTGAAATTAGTATTAATCTCGCTTGTAATTTCAACTCCTGTTGTTTTGATATCATTAAATTCATAAGCAATTGGATTTGCCTCGGTTACCCTGTTCGACCGTTGCTTATACCCATAGCTATGATATTCTGTTGGCCAGTTGGTGCTAACTCCCTTACTGTCGAACCCAGGTATGAAGTACTTTAATGGATATGCGCCGGTGTTGCTAACCGTAATGTTCGCAGATATTTCATCACCAATTGTAATATTATCTACAGTTTGGGTTAATGGC
The DNA here is from genome assembly GCA_008933525.1 of Bacteroidales bacterium. Lineage (GTDB taxonomy): Bacteria > Bacteroidota > Bacteroidia > Bacteroidales > Tenuifilaceae > SB25. Next base: position 13,032 of record WBUV01000019.1, read on the forward strand.
GTAATATCAATTTTTGATGTTTCGACTCCAACTCCAAATAGTGAAATATGGAAAGTAAGCACACCATTGGATATGGTAAGTACATCGTTTATATTCCCAATCAGAGTGGGTGTAAATTTTACACTTAAAACCACTTCGTTGCGAGCTTTTATTTGTGATGGCACCCAACCCTCAATCTCAAAAGCAGAACCGCTAACGCTGTAATCAACATCGTTAAAATTTCCAAGACCCTGGTTTTCAACTACTAATTCTAGCGTTTTAGATGAACCAAGGAAAACATTACCAAACTCAGCAATATCAACGTGTTTGATATTAGGCTGATGACCTGAAACGATTAGGCTTACAGGTATTCGAAGTTCTTTTTTACTTACATCATTTGATGCTAAAACAAGATTTGCGCTATATGAACCATTAATTAGCGTTGTTGCATTTGCCGTTAATGTAGTTGATGCTTGTGAATTTCCATCAACATCACCAGAACCAGGCTCTAGAGTTAAATAGGTACCAAGGTGTTCATTCTGACTAACCGCAGTTACTCCCCATACAAATCTCTTATCGTTGAGTGCCTCCTCAAGAGAAATCCAATTTTGACCTAAATTTGCGGAGTATAAGCAATTCTTCGAGTATGCCTCTTCTAACTCTGGACCAATTCCTAACGGGAATAGGTTTCCGGATGGTACATGAACTACTACCCAGAAAGTATCACCATGCACAAAGTAAAGTTGTTCGTTCAGAGTAATATAAGCAGTTGTTTCATCATTCGAAAAACTACTATACTCTTGTACATATACTAGATTGTTTTTAGTTAAGGAAGAACCTTTGTATATTTCAATAATTATAGGTCCTTTTGAAGGATCGTGTTTAATATATGTACGAACCTGAGTCAAGTTAAAACCATCGGCTTCGTTAACATAGAATTTAGTTGCCGATGAATTTGTCAAACTGGTATCGGTATCACCAACAATATTGGTTACATAGCTAATGTATGTTCTCTCTATTTCGGTAAACGATGAAGTTGCAACTTTACTTCTTAGCTGATTTTTGCTGAATAATGCATTTTGCAATCTAAGATTTACGTCGTTTAAACCAATTACCTTGTTTACTTTTGGATAATTAATTCCAATAGCGCTGTATGCTAACTCTGTATTACTGTGGCGCATGAAGTGGCTCCAACGTAAAAGACCTGTAGCGTTGTTTAGAATGCTGATTTCATGCGATGCTGTTGCTGTATTTGCAGCATCAATTTCTAAACTTATAGATTGACTATTCTCATCCACTGCAATGGATGGGCCTGCATTTGTTTGTTCCGAAACTACATTAGATAAAACAGAAACGTTACCCCAGCGGTCAGTTGAAGTTATTGCGAAGTAATAGGTGGTTAGCCCAAGTAATCCGTTAACCTCATAGGTATAGTTCTGACCAGCATCCTTTTCGTTTTTAATGACTACTTTGGTTGCCAAATTTAGATTTGATGTGGTTATTGGTTCGGTTGAATAATACAGTTGAAATGATGTTGGTTTTACATCATCAATATCCGATGGAACTGTCCATAATAGGGTAGCGAATTCTTGAGCAATACCTGTTACAGTTAAGTTTGATATTGCGGCTGGAGCAACACCCTGATCGTTTGCAATAGCCAAGGAGGCATCAATGGCGCCTGATCCCAATGTGCCTGCATAGTCTGTGTTATATTGTTCAATATCAACAACTCCTGTTACAAGTTTATTCCATAACTCGGTATTTGTTAACTGCTTGGTTCTATTGGCCAAAGCCAAAGCAGCAATACCCGAAACATGCGGACACGCCATTGATGTTCCCTGCAAATAGGCATACTGATCTTTAGGAGCAGTACTTAAAACACCACTTTTTGTCCCATAAGTATCCTGATCTCCTCCAGTTGCAGAGAGCTCTACCCAGTTACCAAAATTTGAGTAGCTAGCCTTTTTCCATTCTGGACCAATTGCAGCAACAGCCAATACATTGGAAAAATATCCAGGATACCATTCGCTATCGTAGTTGCTATTTCCTGCAGCAAATATTACAATACCACCAGTCATAGGACTACCTGAAAATTTCCCTGCTTCGGCAATGAAATAATCGATTGCATCTTTTACAGATTGGTCGTAAGCATAAGGCTGACTATAGCCCCAACTATTTTGTGAAATTACAGCGCCATTATCGGCAGCATATATATAAGAGTTTTCAAAAATTCCACCAAAAATCTGAAGCGACATAACTTTCACACCATCCCCGTTACCGCTACCACCTGCCACTCCCGAAACACCAATACCATTATTGTTTACCGCAGCAATAGTGCCCGCCACATGTGTACCATGAAATTCAGCATCAACAGCACCCTTGTTCTTTTGAAAGTTGTAACCGTTAATATCGTCGATATAACCATTATTATCGTCGTCAACACCAGCAACACCATTTAACTCGGCTGTATTTACCCATATATTCTCCTTTAAATCTTTATGAGCAACATCAACACCTTCATCGTGAATTGAAACTATAACATTATTTGCGCCGGCAGTTTTTGTCCATGCTTCAAAAAGATTAATATCAGCATCGCCATAGCCTGATTGACCAGTATTGTTATAATGCCATTGATCTTTTAGATAAGGATCGTTGAATGGCAAATCCCCCTTTGCATCTGACGAAGGAGAGTAAGCGATCGCTTTTATGGGCGATAACACCTTTTCGAGATCAACCTCGGCTATTGTAACCTCTTTTAGTTTTTTGAACTGAGCAACAGCATCCTTTGGATCAACGTTTTCGTTGATTTCAACTACATACCATAAATCAAGCCCGTGTTTTTTGAGCTTGCTCTCGTTGTTTGCATTGGCAGGAAATAGCCTATACAAATTTGTTGCAGATGTAGATTTAGCAATAGCATCAAAAGAGGAAATACCAGTCCTTAGGGTTTTGGTCGATCCTTTTACTTGTGCTTTACTCATAGATGCGGATATGGTAGGTGAAATCTTCACCTTAATCATTCCCTTTCGAATTCCATTCTGG
>WBUV01000479.1 GCA_008933525.1 Bacteroidales bacterium
GGTAGAACATTTATTGTACTTTCTCTCGTTTACCTCTATTTTACTGATACTTTTTGTAAAGTTTTTTTCTGGAAATTTACTCGGTTTGGTTGTCGACTCACAGTCAATTTACCATGCCGGAATGGAGTTTATCGATTACCGTATAATGGGATTGGTGTTTGCATTTATTAATTATTCATTCAATTCATTTTATGTTGGTATTGCAAAAACTAAGGTAATAACTGCAACAACGTCGTTAATGGTTATAGTTAATGTTTTACTTGATTATGCATTAATATTTGGGAACTGGGGTTTTCCAAAAATGGGTATTGCAGGAGCGGCGTTGGCCTCAGTAATAGCAGAAGCTACAAGTTGTATCGCATTTATTATTTTTACAAGATTTAAATTCGATTATAGTAAATACAATTTATTCCGGTTTGCTTCGTTTAGAATTAAGTTAATGCTACGGATACTTAGTGTTTCCTGGCCATTAATGATTCAATTTTTTCTTTCGATTTTTGTTTGGTTCGTATTCTTTCTATTTATTGAAAAGATGGGAGAGACATCACTTGCAGTTTCGAATATATTGCGAAGTATTTATATTGTGTTAATGATACCTATTTGGGGATTCTCATCAGCTACGAATACTTTAGTAAGCCAATTGATAGGACAAGATCGCTCGAAGGAGGTATTGAACCTGATAAAAAAGGTTATAATTCTGAGCATGACATCGGTTTTTGTGTTAGGATTAATATGTATTTCTTTTCCTGAGTTAATTATTAGAATATATACTAACGATGCATTGCTTGTTCAGCAAGCTTTACCTGTATTAAATATCGTAGCATTTGCTGCAATAGGAATGGCTGGTGCTTTTGTTGTATTTAGCGGAGTTTCTGGAACTGGAAATACAAAAGTTTCTTTTGCCATTGAGTTAGGAACATTGTCGATATACTTGCTATGGGCTTTTTTAATGGCGATTATTTTTAAAATGTCCCTTCCGTGGGTTTGGGCTGCCGAAATTCTTTATGGGATACTAATAACATCAGTTTCAATTTTGTATTTAAAATCAAACCGATGGGTTGGAAAAAGGGTATAGTTAATGTGAATTTATTAATTCAATAATTTGTTGCTATTTTATTAATCTACTTTAAAGAATGGAGATATCTATGTAACCGCCTAGGTTTTAATACCTATCAACAGTAATAGTCTCCATTCTTTACTTTTTAATGGCCTTTAATTGTGTAAAGGTATGATTACAAACGAAATTGTTGGAATTGATGTTTCTAAAGTTAAACTAGACCTCTACATTCTGCGCAAGAAATATTGCTTTACGGTTAATAATAATACCAGTGGCTTTAATGATTTAATAGATGTTTGCTGTACACGCTTAAATTGTACTCCCAAAAATTTATTTTTCTGTTTTGAAAATACAGGAAGGTATAGCCGTTTATTAAGTTTTTTCTTGAGCGAGAAAAATGTGCAGTATGCCATGGTATCGGCATTGGATGTGAAAAAATCCAAAGGGTTGTTAAGAGGTAAAAGCGACCGAAAAGATGCGAAAATGCTTGCACATTATGCCAAGCAGCGAGCTGAATATCTGTCTGCAACCAAGTTACAATTACCAGAGGTGTCACAACTTAGACAATTGCTAAATCTTCGAAATAAACTGTTAAAACATCGGACTGCATATAAAAGTAGTTTAAAAGATTTATTGGACATTTACAGGGTGGGGGAAAGTGATTTTATAAGAGGAATTCAGCATTTTATGGTTGATCAAATTACCAAAGAGATTAAAGTTGTAGAGCAAAGAATGGATGATATTATTGCAAGCATACCAGGTTGGTCTGTGAATGTAAAACTTATAAGATCGGTAAAAGGGATAGGTCCAGTTTTAACCCGTGTTTTAATCATTTCTACAGAGAATTTTACAAGATTTTCGGATCCTAAAAAATTTGCAAGTTATGTAGGAATAGCTCCTTTTGAATACTCTTCAGGTTCTAGTGTGAATGGTAGAATGAGAGTACATCCTTGTGCTAATAAGCAAATCAAATGTTTATTGAATATTGCAGCTATGTCGGTTATTCAGTATGATGGAGAGTATAAGAGTTACTATGAAAGACGGGCAAAGGCGGGGAAAAATAATATGAGTACCTTAAATGTTATAAGAAACAAGTTGGTTCATAGAGTGTTTGCTGTAGTAAGGAACCGAAAGCCTTATGTTGACAAGACATTAATAGGTTAACTGTTGCACTAGATTTTTGAACCGAACCAAATCGTCTAAAATGTTGACTAACGGTTCCGTGGTTGTAACTGCTGGGGAGATAAACGCCAGCGGCGTCATCATCCGCTAAACCGAAACTAAAATACTAAAAATTTCCGTATCTGCATCATCAGCCCCATTGAAAGGAGCAGCCTGTTATGCGTTCGGTGTTTGAGTTTTCTTTTCGTGTCAAGGTCTCAATTCTGATATGCTCAAGACCCCGAACAAAATGATTCATCGTCTGTGTCAAGACGCAAAAAGCATAGTCAACCCAATGTTTTCCTTGCTTAAAATTTACTTCTTAAAGATATAACCAATTTGTATCAATTGGATTAGC
>WBUV01000020.1 GCA_008933525.1 Bacteroidales bacterium
TTGCATATCTTTAGAGGAGCAATTCGTTTATGACATCTCAACAATATATCTATGTTATGAAGGGCCTCACAAAGATTTATCCAGGCTCACGAGAAGTCTTTAAAGATATTTGGCTGTCTTTCTACCCTGGCGCTAAAATTGGCATCATCGGTGTCAACGGTTCGGGAAAATCCACCTTAATGAAAATTATGGCCGGTATGGACAAAGAATTTAATGGGGAAGCCTGGGCTGCAGACGGTACAACCGTGGGTTATCTTCCTCAAGAGCCAGAGCTTAATCCTAACTTAACCGTTGAAGAAAACGTGATGGAAGCTCTTTCTGAAACAAAGGCACTCCTTGATAAATTTGAAGCCATCAGTGCGCGCTTTGCCGAACCTATGGAAGACGATGAGATGACCGCCCTTCTGGCTGAACAAGCTGAACTGCAAGATAAAATTGAAGCAGCCCAAGGGTGGGATATTGGCCGTAAGGTTGAAATTGCCATGGATGCTTTGCGTTGTCCTCCGGGAGACGCGGAAGTAACGAGCCTTTCTGGTGGTGAAAAACGGCGGATTGCCCTATGCAAGCTCCTTCTTCAGCAACCAGACATCCTCCTTTTGGACGAGCCCACAAACCACCTGGATGCTGAATCGGTAGCTTGGCTCGAGCGCCATCTCCAAGAATACAAGGGTACCGTCATTCTTGTCACCCATGATCGTTACTTCCTGGATAATGTTGTGAAGTGGATTTTAGAGCTTGATCGCGGCCAAGGAATTCCTTTTGAAGGAAACTATTCTGCATGGCTTGAACAAAAACAAAAGCGCCTTGAGCAAGAAGGTAAGCAGGAAGGCGCTCGACAGAAAACACTCGCGCGAGAACTCGAATGGATTCGCCAGTCCCCCAAAGCCCGCCAAGCTCAAAGCAAGGCCCGTATTCAAGCCTATGAGGAGTTGCTCGCTCAAGAAGCACGCAAATCTCAAGAGACTGCCCAAATTATTATTCCTGCGGGCCCTCGCCTCGGCACTACGGTTATTGAAGCCCAAGACCTTTCTAAAGGATTTGGGGATCGCCTTCTCATTGAAAAGCTAAACTTTAAGCTGCCTCCAGGGGGTATCGTTGGCGTTATCGGCCCTAACGGCGCTGGTAAGACCACCCTTTTTAAGCTGATTACAGGACAAGAAGCTCCAGATGAAGGAACTTTCCGGGTGGGTGAATCGGTTGTTCTTGGTTATGTGGATCAGTCCCGCGATAGCCTTGCTTCCAATAAGACTGTTTGGGAAGAAATCTCAGAAGGGAATGACGAGATCGAGCTTGGCAAGCGTAAGATGCAAAGCAGAGCCTATTGCGCTAGCTTTAATTTTAAGGGCGCCGATCAGCAAAAAAAAGTTGGCCAACTTTCCGGGGGAGAGCGCAATCGTGTCCATCTAGCCAAAATGCTGAAATCGGGCGTAAATGTTCTTCTTCTCGATGAGCCTACCAATGGATTAGATCCCAGTGGAATTAAAGAAATTCGCGAACTCCTGCTTAGGCTTAATTCCGAAAAAGGAATTTCAATTTTTGTTTCGAGTCACATGCTTACCGAGATTGAAAAGATGTGCACACACGTTGGATTAATTCACTGCGGCGAGGTTGTTGCACAGGGCACTCTTAACAGTATAATGCACGCAAATACCCGGAAGTTGGAAATAAAAGTGGCCGATGCGAGCAGAGCAATGCAACTTTTAATTTCGCAAGGCTTTAACGCTACTCACAACTACAACTCAACTCTGGAGTTATCTCTTGAAAACGAGAAGCAAGTCGCATCAATAAACCGATACTTAGTTGAGCAAGGAATTGATGTGTATAGGATAAACTATCAGGAGCATAATCTGGAGGATATTTTTATGACCTTAACCAATGTAAATAATTAAAAAATAACACATTATGATAACACAATATATCACGAGCTTAAGGGTTGAAATTCTGAAGTACAAAAGAACTTATGCTTTGGCGCTTGCAGTGCTTGCTCCATTGTTTATTTCTACTCTTTTTACCCTGGTTTACTTTTTTAAGGCCGATAAACTTATTGCACCAAATACTGATGGTTTTGCCTCAATGCTCCAAAATAGTTTAAGCACTGTTAGCAGCGTGTTTTTTCCATTCTATATAATTCTTTTGGCGGTTTTAATTCACAATGTTGAGCATAAGGCTTCATCGCTAAAGGATTTGTTCTCATTTCCTGTAAGTCGTTTCAACACATACTTAAGCAAATGGGTTGTTGCGGCTTTTCTTATTTCTGCCAGTTTGGTGCTTTACTTTGTTTTTAGTGTGTTTGGTGCGTGGATGGTAAGTTTGAAATTCCCCGAGTTAGTTTCCCTTAGCCTGCCAACCATGTTGTTGTTTGCCAAAAGAATTGCGATTGTGGCCATGTCGAGTTTAGTAATTACTGCTTTACAATTTTTAATATCGCTAAAGTGGAGCAATGTTGTTGTTCCGTTTGGAGTTGGAATGGTTGGGTTCATTTCGGGGATGGTCTTAATTCGAGGATGGAAGTATATTCATTATCACCCGTATGTGCAGGGTTATATGTCGTACGATGCAGCAATAGGACATGGGAAAATTGCATTGGAGCATTTTCTTGTGTATAACGCAATAGGATTTGTTTTGCTATTTGTGGCAGGATATTTGCTTTGGGTTAAACGAAGAATTGCTTAACAGTTTAAAAGTGGAAGAGTTGATTAGATTATCTAGAAAAAAACACAAAAAATAAATAACAATTAGACCCTAAATACCAAAATTGTAAGAAAACGATTAAAGCCAATTCTTCCACCCCTTATTAAAAGCTCTGGATTGTTTTATTCAGAGCTTTTTACTTTTTAGTTAATAATTGATAGCGTTGCGCTATCTGGTTGTAAAATATACATTATTGCTGATAACTAGAAATAATATATATAAAACACGAAAAATATAGAACTAAACGTGTGGTGTATTTACTTTAATTAGATATTTTTGTCGACCATTTTTTTTGTAAATGAATAAGTTCTATAAACTCTTCTTTAGCATTATCGTAATAGTATAAGTGAACTTGTCGATTAAGGATTTGTGTTTATAGTGATAAGTTTTTTATTCAAACCATAATAAAAATCAAGATGAAGGGAATTGCGCCGAGGGCTTTTTTAGTAGTTTTTCTATTGTTGATAACCTTTTCAGGTTGCGATAAGGAGTCAACTATTCCATCGATAACCACTTCGCCGGTAACAAATGTTGAAAGCACAGCAGCCGTTAGTGGAGGAATTATTAAAAGTGATGGAGGCGAGAGTATTCGTTTCAAAGGTGTTTGTTGGAGTACGAATGACAATCCTACTGTTGCCGATCAGAAAACAACCGATGGTTCAGGAAACGACGATTTTGTAAGTCAAATCACAGGCTTAACTCCTGGGGTAAAATACTGTGTAAGAGCATACGCTGTAAATTCAAAGGGAACAGCCTATGGGAATAGTATATCGTTTACAACAACTGCAGGTTTACCAGCAATATCAACATCAAGTATTTCTTCTGTTACTTCTTATTCGGCTATTGGTGGTGGAAACGTAACCTCCGATGGTGGTTCGTTTGTTACAGCCAAGGGTGTGTGCTGGAGTGTAAATGCAAATCCAACTATTGGCGATTCAAAAACTAACAATGGAACAGGTCTAGGCTCGTTTGTAAGTAATATTACAGATTTGGAGCCCAATACTAAGTACTATGTTCGTTCCTATGCTACAACCTCAACAGGGACATACTATGGTTCGGAGGTTTCGTTTACCACTCTTACCGATTCTCCAGACGGAGTGGATAACCATAATATGATGTTGGGAAACCCTAGCGGAGCCATTACAAATTCAGTAAATGCGAATAATTATCTAATGGTTAAGCCACAGTATTGTCTCTCGTATAACAATTCAAAGTTAACCATGAATTGGACTAGTTGGCATCTTTATTCGGGCGACGTGGGGAGTGTTTCTCGTCAGGATGATTTTAGAGCCGACATTACTCTTCCATCTCCATGGTATAGAGTTACTGAGAGCGATTACCAATATTCCGTTTACGGGTTCGATAGAGGGCATATGTGCCCAAGTGCCGATAGAACATCGACCGTAGCAGATAATTCTGCCACGTTCCTCATGACGAATATGATACCGCAGGCACCCAATAACAACCAGCAAACGTGGGCTAATCTTGAAAACTATTGCAGATCTTTAGTTGACAGTGGTAATGAACTCTATATTATTAGTGGGCCTTACGGTCAGGGAGGAACCAGCGCTAAGGGAACTTTTTCCGTTTTAGCATCGGGTGTTGTTGTGCCAAGCCAAACTTGGAAGATTATTTTAGTACTACCCAATGGCGATAACGATTTAAGTAGGATTACAACCACAACTCGAGTTATTGCAGTGGTAATGCCTAACACCCAGGCATGTTCGGCAAATCCGTGGACATACTACAGGGTGAGTGTCGATTCGCTTGAAACTTTAACGGGGTATAATTTTCTGTCGAATGTGCCCACCGATATCCAGAATGTGATTGAGGCAGGTGTGGATAATTTGTAGTAGGTTTATATAAACAAACAAGCCCCGACATTTTTGTCGGGGCTTGTTTGTTTGTGGAGCTGGAGGGGTCTGAACTCTATTTGTAAATGATAATAAATTCAATGTGTCTATAGTTGAAAATTCTTAAAGGTAACCGAATAGTTCACTGAAAAATATTTTTACATCTTTTCTGCAAAGTTAGATCTAACTAAACTTTAAAAGCACTTACCCTAGTTACCCTAGGTTAATTAGGGTAAAAGAACTAGAAGATAAGTTGGTTTTTCCAAAATCAACATCTAATCATTATCAACAATACACTATCAATCAAATGTCGACTAGTTTTTTATTCCCATTCTCATCGATCAACTCCCACTCACTCCATTGATTGTATGGAAAATATGGGTTATAAATACCAGAAAGATTATTTTCAAGAATGAACTTTTTTCTAAGACCACTAAATGAAAAAACTTCATCAGTACTAGATATTTTCAAGCATTTACTACCCTTTCTAATTATTTCTGCAGTATTACTAATGCCGTAATTTTCTAGTGGTGTATATTTAACGTGTTGCCCAACGACTAATCTCCCCTCATTGAAAAGTTTTGTAATAAACCGTCCACTACGTTTATTTTGGTCGGCAATAAAGAAATCGTCTTGCTTTATTAAGAAGTTTCTAGCAATAAACTCATTATTGTCGTCCTTATAATAATTAAATGTCACAGCATTTATATTCAATCCCTTCCCAGACAAGAAATCAACAACTCTTTCAGTAATTGCATCTATATCAGATGCTACTATTAATAATTTTTGATTCTGATTTATCTCAATATCTTCTCCTTCTTCGAAATTTTTGTTTAATAACTCATAGATTGTTTGAGTTCTACCTTGCTTCTGCAGTATTGCGTTGATATCATCAGCTTTTAACGTAGAAACCCATGCTGCATAATCTAAGATTTGTCCAACTATTTCTCTTTGTGTGGATGCTCTCTTCAATTCAATGACAACTAAGTCTCCCTCACTATCAATAGCCAGAAGATCTATTTCTTTTGAATGGTCTGTTTTTACTTTTGAACCAATCAGAATAGCGTCTGGTAAGATAATTTTTATATCATTTTCTATCCATTTATGTATACGTTGTTCCAAATCCAAGTTTGATTTACTAACTTCATTCAGTTTATCATTGGACACTTTCCAAATTTTTGTCTCTTGCATATTTAGAATTGAATTTTGATTACAAATTATCTCTACTTAGACAATACCTATATTTTATTAATTAACTAGTTTTTAATCCTAATCATGCTATGTTTTTCAACAGAAAGTTTTAATTCCCATAGATAAAGTTATGCAAACTACAATACTTGCTTGACTTAAACCTGTTTCCTATATATTTTAATTACTTCATCAGCCATATCTGAAATATCCTTCCCGTCATAGTATTTTTTAATTTCCTCCAATTTAGGAATGAAAATACTGGAATCAATTTCATTAGCAAGTATCTCTTCTCTAGCATAATTTACTAATGCTAATGAGTTGTAATAAAGATCGTTGATGTCTTTTGTCTTTTCTAAAGCATTTAAGTATAGTTTTCGTCCTTTTTCAAACTCCCCTTTTCTAAAATACAATAAGCCTCTGGTAGCTGTTAAACAAATTGAATTAATTTCCTCATATTCATAATCATCTTTTCTAACTTGATTCAATGTTTTTTCCGCTTCAACTAATTGATTGTCTATACATAAGGAATATGCAATGTTGTTGAGTAGTTGAGGGTCGTTTGGATGTGAAATCAATCCTAACTTAGCAACACTGACCGCTTGTTTGTGATCCTTAAGTTTAACTGAAGCTATGTTTGAACCAAATAAAATTGAACTTTTAGAAAAGGGTAAATCTAAAAACCATTTTTTTGAATACTCAATTGCCTCATTCCATTTTTTATGCTCAGCTTCATTTCTTGCAAGTGCTTCATAAGAGTTTCTTGCACAAAACTTAATTGGACCTATTGATAATAAATTCGAGTCCTCTTGTGATGCCCATTCAGCCTGAGCCAAAGCATTGTCATTTGGGTGAATAAGTGATTTTTCGAAAAACTTTCTGCTACTTTTGCTATTTGAATTTTTCATTTCTAAAGTGGCAATAGAACTTGATAATTCAGATATATTAAATGGATGAAAGGAGTTTGACTGGACTATTTGCATTCCTAATTTAGCCAATTTCGATCCCCGACCTCTTAAATCAGCAAGCGCTATCTCTGTAGCCATTAACCATGGATCAAAGTTTACCAGTGATGTCTTTTTTATATGGTCATGAGCAAATTCAAAATCTCCAATATGTGCAAAAAATCTAGACATATTTCTAAGAACAAACCTGTTTTCAGGAGCTAAATACAAAGCATTTCTCATTGCAACTTCTGCTTTCTTGTCTTGTCCCTTTATAGCATATAATCTAGAAAGTTCTACCCAAGCTATTGGATTATAAGGATTATCTATTAATTTTTTCTTGAAGAAATTAATTTTTTGAAATAGTATTTTCAAGTTTTCTCTAAAGAGAAACGTATCCGTTGAATTAATTTCGAACTTCGAGTTTTCAGTTCCATTCTCCTTGGCTTTAATAAAATTTGCAGCATCTAATAAAGTTGGAGTTGTATTCTTTTGACTTAAAACAAATTCTGAAATTTCTTTTACAACTGGATTGTCTTGCTGATTACAAGTTATCGCAACACCTAACAAATCAGCTGCAACCCCAATGCTTTTAGAGTATTCCCAATCCTCTAAAAGGTCATCAATATTTGGCTTAAAGGAGGTGTTTAAGTCCGTGGTTCTACTAGAATTTAATTCTCCCAATTGAGCAGTATTTTCAAAATTTCGCCAATTAGGAATTACATGTCTTTCTTTCTTTTCAAAAAATATTGCCATCAGTTAGTAATTTTATATTCTGCTTTGCGTGCCAAAAGGTTAAATATTTCAATGAATCTTTCCATATCATAATTATTTCCTCTTTGAACTAAATTTTTGGTATGTCCTCTTTTCCTTGGATCGGGATAGGAAAGCATTCTTATTGTGTTGATTAGTTTGTCTTTTTGATCATAACCTGAAAGTTGGTTTTCAATTTTCTTTACAGAATTATCAAAAGCTTCAACCCAATAAGGAAGAGCATTTTCAAAATTTAGTGATAAAATATTAATATGTCGATTAATATTTTGAGACAATAATGAGGTCATACTTTGCCCTGTAATATAATAGGTTGCCAGACTTCCCAATAAAAAACAATCAATTGCAAATACTTTGTCTCTCCATTCTGGCAATGCGTATCCGTGAAAGACTTCAGGAGGAGCATATCTTGTATCGCCTGAAAAATCTAGAGTTGAATGAGGACAGGTTAATGAGTTACACAAAGACCTCCCTAAATCACCCAATTTTGAAGTCAATTTATCAAAAACAAAAACATTTGAAGGTTTTATATCTTGATGTGAAATATCTATTGAATGTAATTGTTTTATTCCAGTAGCTACATTGTGTAATGACCTTAACTTCCATGCAAAATCAATATAATTTGAAAAATTTATATAGTTTCTAACATCAGCATCAGCTTTCTCAAATACCATGTAATAAACATTTGCCACTAAAAAACCTGGAATATTCTCCATGTCGGCATCTAATAATCTTGACACTTTTGAAAAATTTCTGTTTTTACATCTAGTCAAAAGCTCTTTTTCAAAATTAAATGTGTTTAACATTTCAGTCATGGCCTCAAGCAAATCAGGCTTATCATCCCTCAAAAAAGTCATAATATTTAAAGCTTTCAAAAAACCTTCCTTCCCATCCTTTTCTACTGTATAGCAAACAGAAAAATTACCCCCGGTAGATCCCGGTTTAGCATTTACTAATTCTTTTACATACCAACCAGTCTTCAGTCTTTTGCCCGCAAGTGCATGTACAGCACTTATTTGGTCTTCTTGAAAGTTTCCATAAAAATCTTTCATAATATTTAATCTTATGAGGTCAAACTATAATTTATATTGTAGAAAATCGTACAAACAAGTAAAATCTTGTTTTGGATTTAAGCTTTGAGATATAAAAGTATAAAAAGTTAAACAAAAACAAATGATTATATTTTGATAATTAGTTGTTTGAATGTATTCTCTCATTTTCATCCTGTTAAGCATCAAAAATCGGAAGTGGAGATTTTGTCAAGGGCGATGATACCAAAAAATATACAATTATATCATCGCTTTGTATTACCCTTGACAAAAGCGGAACGGAGATTACCTTTGCGGTTCAGGATGAAAATGTTAGCAAAAGCATCAAGTGCAGATGTAGTGCACGGAGTCTGCTCTTGATACCTTATGGCGAGGCTTTTCTATCTACTCATCTTTTCTGAGTAGATTGTAAAGCCTATCACATTGAAAAAGGTCAGATTTCTCCGACCTTAAACTTTAATTAACTGTAGATTATTTTACAATAGCCAAAATTGTTATTTAAAGATAATGTATCCCTGCAATCGGAGCATTGTTTTTAACCGATTCTATTCCATTCTCCATAGAATCTTTAGTTTTATACATTTCACTTTTACCAATAGGCTCACCATTTCCTGCTTTCAGGGTGAAATAGTGTTGACCATCTTTTGCTACTTTGCGATCATACTTCTTATCATCAGGAGCATTTTTCTTAACACTATCTACTCCTTTTTCACAGCCATCTTTTGTTTTATATCCTTCACTAGTCAAGATTGTTTGACCATTTTTTGCTGTAAGATTAAAGTAAAACTGATTGTCCTTGCCAGTTTTAATTTGAAATTCTGGATGTGCCATAATTTATTTTTTATTAATTGAACATTAAGTAATTGATATTTAAAAGAATGACAAACAGAAATGTTAATGAAATACTAAGTTAAATAAAAACAACATACAAGTCAATTAATTAAAAGTGTCAAGTGCAGATGTAGTTCACGGAGTCTGCTCTTGACACCTTATGGCTAGGCTTTTCTATCTAGTCATCTTTTCTGACTAGATTGTAAAGTCTTTATTTTGTGTTAGTCCCAGCAAAACTCATACTCAAATAGGCTTAATTGTTGAGCAATGAAATTATTTATATGCCCTTCGTAGACGTGTTTAACCCTTTCATCTGATGAAGTGTACATAGATTTATAATTAAGAGCTACCTTATTATCTATAGGGCTATTTGATTTGTAGATTTTAATATGATTATTCGATTTTGCATCTAGTCCGGAAATAGTATTGTCCTTAAATTCTAAATTCTCAATTATTCTATAAAGAGGATTAATGGTACTATATTCATCCATTGTTTGAGGAAACTTTGTGAGAATTGGTCTGAACTCCCAAAAGCTATATGATTTTTCGTTTTTGTATATGCATATATGTGGGACAACCCTTTCAATGACAAACAATTTATCTTCAGAATCTAAAATAAAAATACCTTTCTTAAAGTTTTTGAATTTATTCGCTAGTTCAATTGTATTATTTTTTACTTCATCAAGTTTTTCTCTTGAAGAAAAAAGTTTATTAATGATGTTTACAAAATGTTGAAATGCGTAAAATCGATTAATAGGTCCCATAAAAAAGTGCTTCTCGGGATGTGCGAATAGATTCCTTAATTTTTTTTCATTTTCCCAATCTTCAGATATATCACCATAATACTCTTTTAATGCAGAAATATAATTATTTAAAGGGATAAAGCCTTTTCCAGAAGGTTTAACTCCTAATTGATCACATCTCAACTTAACAGCCATTTCAAAAATCCTTGTTGTTTTCGAGAAGGCTTCATCAAACATTGGATAGTAATAGAAACTGTGTGCAACTAAATGTTCAACAGTAGTGTATTCCTTGATTACATCTTCTGGTACATCCTTATGGAACTTACCTTTTACTAAGAATTTTTCAATAAATTCTTCATTAGTTTTACAATGCCATAAAGACCACCTACTATCAGGTTCAAGATAATTAATTATAGACATTAAGCCACTCCTTCTTGATACAAGTACTTTTGAAATTCAATGAACAAGGCACTTATCTTCGACACCTCACCAAGAACTTCCTTAGCATCTTCTAATGATTGATATTTGTTGGTTAGTAGTATTGGAAGTTTCTCCTGGTCGAGTTCTTCAACTCCTGTTTCTATGTATTTACTAAGAACAAACTCAATAAACTCTTTTTGCTTTTCGTTTAGTAGGGCAAATATGGTTACTTGGGCTGCTGCTACTCTAGCCTCTCGTGTAATTGGTCTGAAATCACTATTGAATACATACTCAAGCACGTCAAATATGTCGCTTTTCTCAGCATCTATTAACTGTTGAAGCGTCAATAGCTCTACTTTGCCAAATCCAGCCTCATCTAGTTTCTCTAATAGCGTTTTCCTTGTTATTGGATTGCCCCAAATTGCCCTAAGTTCATTTTCGCTTTTAAAGAGATTCGGCAGTTCTCCAAATAAGTTACTCAAAAACTCCTCTGCAGGGATTGGCTTGCCATCGGCACTCCAGAACGAAGTGGCTACCATATGTTGTATTTCTCGCTCTTTTCCATCCCTGAGTTTTACTCTAACCTTTTTCTTCCTATTACAAACACAGGGAGTTTCACCACAAACATAGCATGGTTGCGGTGGCTCTTTAATACAAATACAAGGTATTTGCCCACATATAGGGCAAGGTTTAGAAGGTTTCTTTTCGCATACACAAGGATTCTGCCCACACTTACTGCAGGGTTCTTCTGCAACTGGTTCTCCGTCCCATTCTGGATCAGAGAAAAGATGGTATGCATCAACAAAATCATAGATTGTGAAATACTCTTTTCCTTCAAAAAGTCGAGTTCCACGTCCTACAATTTGCTTAAACTCAATCATTGAGTTTATTGGGCGCATCAATATTATATTGCGAATATTGCGAGCATCAACACCAGTAGATAGTTTCTGCGATGTGGTAAGTATTGTGGGTATTAACTTTTCATTATCCTGAAATTCTCGCAAGAATTGTTCACCTATCTCCCCATCATTGGCGGTTACTCTAACACAATAATTCGTGTCCTTGGATTTTTTGTACTGATTTATTAGATCACGAACTGCTGCAGCATGCTCTTGTGTTGCACAGAATACAATGGATTTATCCCTTTGGTTTATCTCATCCATAAATATCCTTACACGCTTGGCCTCTCGTTCCTTTATCTCTATAATTCGGTTAAAGTCAGTTTCAACATAAAGTTTACCCTCCTCAATTTCTCCCTCAATTATTTGGTCGTCGCTGGTGTAGATGTAATCATCAATGGTGGTTTTAATACGCCTTACCTTGAAAGGAGTTAGGTAACCATCGTTTATACCTTCCTTAAGTGAGTAGATATAAACTGGCTCGCCAAAGTATCTATAAGTGTCAACATTATCTCTGCGCTTTGGAGTCGCTGTTAAGCCCAGTTGAACTGCAGGCGAAAAGTATTCAAGTATATCACGCCAATTGCTTTCATCATTTGCACCTCCTCGGTGGCACTCGTCTATTATAATAAAGTCGAAGTAATCGGGTGGATATGAGCCAAAGTAGGGTGCGGGTTTCCCTTCCTTGTCTGTACCGCTCATAAAGGTTTGAAAAATGGTAAAGAAGATGCTTCCATTAGTTGGCACTACTCCCTTCTTCTTTATCTCGTTTGGCTTGATGCGAACCAAAGCATCATCGGGGAAAGCAGAAAAAGCATTGTAGGCTTGGTCGGCCAAAATATTTCTATCGGCAAGGAATAGGATTCGTGGTCTTCGGCTTCCATCGCGTTTCAGATTCCATCGGGTTTGAAATAGTTTCCACGATATTTGAAAGGCAATGGCTGTTTTACCTGTACCTGTAGCCAGGGTTAAAAGGATTCTTGGCTTATCTTGCGCAACTGCCTCAAGTGTTCTGTTTATGGCTATCTCCTGATAGTAACGTAATTGCCAAGTTCCACTCTTATCCTCAAAAGGAATGCTGGCGAATTTGTCACGCCATTGATTTTGCTCCTCAAATGTCTTGTTCCAAAGATTTTCAGGCGATGGGAATGTGTCAACAAGCCCTTCCTTGCCTGTTTTAAGGCAGATACTATAAATTTCTTTACCATTACTGGCGAATGTATAGTCAAGATGTAACTTCTCTGCGTATAGTTTGGCCTGAGCAACACCCTCGCCAACTTCTAGTTCATTGCTTTTGGCTTCAATTACAGCCAGTTTAATACCCTTGTAAACCAGAACATAATCGGCAGTGAGCTTTTTGCCACGTACACCACCTGTTTGAATTCGCCCTTCTGTAATAGGGTATTCACGAAGGATTTTTGAACCCTCCACAACTCCCCAACCACATTCCTTAAGTTTGGGGTCGATAAGTTCTGCTCAGGTTTCGGCTTCGTTCATAATAAAAAAGTAAAAGAATATTTATTTATCAAATAACCATCAAATAAAAAAGTGCTGACTATTAATGTCTTGCTATTTAAATTGTATTAGCTATTGATTAATTATCAAATAAAAGGTTGAGTTTCTATTGAGTTTCTATTGAGTTTTTATTTGTTTTCTAGCAGTTTTTGCTCAATAGCATACCTCATCCATCTTTTTTCCCCTTTTGCAAATATTTTGCCTGCCTCTACCATATCTTTTAACAACCTGCGTACTTTATGCTTGTTGATCTCTTCTCCAATTCGTTTATGAATTTCGCCAAAGGCACTACAAGGATATGCTTTGATGTCTTTAAAAAGTAACTCTTCAAGTCTGTAATCTTCAATATTTTTAAGGGTTGTTTTGCCCGTGAAGTTTATTTTTCGAATGAATTCAGGATTTATAGCATATTGAGTGCCCTTTCCTATACCTGATTTTATTACTAATTCGTATTCTATTAAACGTCCCAACCAATTGCGCAAGCCTTGTTCCTCTTTTTGATTTAAAATCTTAGAAATTTCGATTGCACTATAGGATTGTTGTTGAGATATTAGACCGAGTGTGATTATTTCTTTTTGTTTTAGACTATAATCGGAACTTGCTTTATCCATAAGTCTTACAACTTCTTTGTTTATGAATTGCTTCTTAATAATAACAGTAACCCGTTCGTCTGTTTCTTCAACAATAGGAATAGGCTTGCCCGAGCCCAATAGTTTTGCATAAACCAAATCAAATCCACTTCCCTCTTTTTCCATTAATCCCAAATCGTAAAACACTTTCGATAGGTGCTCATTTCTCCTAATTGACTGGCTCAAAATATTGCTAGGAGTAACACCATAGGGCAGGCGACCTGGGCTGTGTATTTCCAATCTGTCGTTAAAAATGTTAATAAAAATATCGCCACGTGTTGTGTAAGTTCTATGAACTAATGCATTAACTACTAGTTCTCGCACAACTTCAATAGGGAAAAATGGTATGTTTTTCCTGAACATCCCCTCTGATATTTCAATACTTTCCTGCCAGTCTGGTACATCTGAGAGTACCCTTTCTAAAAGTTCTTTGGGATTTAGAAGATAATCGTCAAGTAAAAGTTTCCAAACCTTTTCGTCGTTCTTGTCGTATCGAATAACCTGTATTGCTGGCGGATATAGTAATGATGCTCGCTCATTTCTGCGACCAATCCATAGGATTCCTAGATTGGTTAGAAGATTCCCTTGTGTGAAAAAATAATGCTCAAGTATTTCTTCATCTGACATTTCTTTGATAAAGCCACTTACCCTTGAAGAGTTTCTTATCTCTTGGATAAACACTGACTTCTTTTTTGCATCAAAAAGCGACTTATCTATTCGTTTGGTTGTTTGGATTTCCCAAACAAAGGCATTCTTTTCGGCAGCAAGCCTTGCCATTTCATCAGGTGGAATTGGACGGCAAACATCTGAAATACGAATGTAATACTTACCATCGCTGGTTGATGCAATGGTTTGTGCATTTCTAAAAACTTGGATTTTAATGTATTCGGCCTTATTTGATGCTGTTTCAATAGTAACAGCAATAGCTACATTAATAGTCCTTTGAACAATATTCTTTTGAATTACATCTGGAAGGTTTTTGTCTGTAACCAGTTGCCCTGCTGGTGGAAGTTTCTCATTATCCTCTATTCCAATCACAATATCTCCACCCTGTGCGTTGGCAAATGCCACACAATCTTTAGATAGTTCATCCCAATCGGTTTGCTTACCTTTCAGGAAACGTAGCGATTTCTTATCAAGACTTTTGTTTTCTTCCATATTATAGTTCTCCCTTAAACGCCTTATCCAATATGCTCTTTTTCAACTCCTCTAAGTTATTAATTTTCTGCAGGTAAATTGTTTCCAACTTTTGTGTTTCTGCTCGCAGTGCATCTAACTGGCGGACAATGGTTTGTTGTTCTTCAACTGTTGGTAGTGCAATTTTAAGACCTTGTATCATTCCCAATTTCAAAAATCTTGTATTCGCTCCAACTGACATTTCTTTAAACTCTTTCAAACTTTTCAGCAATTGAAAATATAAGTAGCGATATAAAATCTTCTGTTTTTCATTCACAGTAATGACGTAGGTTCTTTGGTAAGCATTGAACTTACCTTTGTAATGTTTTACATTAAAATCACCACTTGCATTGTTACCTGCTAATAAAATAGCTTCAAGGTCAAAAGCGTATTTATCTATTGCAAAGACTTCTCTTGAACAGGTAAAAAATGGATAGTCACCATTTTCAACGGCAGCATTTGAATTTAATTTTCCTGTTTTAATGTCAACCAAACTTCCCAATTCAACTTTATCTGCTTTTATTGAATTCAAATAACTCTCAAAAAGTTCCTTGGCGTTTTTAAGGTTTTGCTCAGCATTGGCTTTGGCCTTGTGAATTGCAGCAATGGCTTGGTCTAAAATGGAAACTATACGTTGTTGTTCGGGGATGGATTTTGGATATGAAATATGAACATCATCAAAACTGTAGTTATTGATTTGTGGAATTGATGTTCCATTACTTAAATCAGACAAATCAATTTGCTTAAACCAAAAAAACAAATAGTCTTTGTCAATAATTTTGCTCGGAACTAAAGCCATTGTATTCAAATCAACAATGGTAGGTTTTATAATTCTTCGTTTCTTATTTGTGGCAATTGCTCCACCTCTTTTAGGGAAGATAATTGAACCAGAAGGAATTATTTGATTTTGATTAATACTTTTTAAATCAACATAACGAGAAGAAATAGTAATATAATCCTCATTTCCTTCAAGATTCATATCACCCACTTTGGCATAAATAACTTCTCCTGCACTTTTCTCAAGTCTACTATCGATAGTTGTGCCATTCTTAAATTCACAAACCTCTCCAAGTTTTTTTATTTCCCAATCTTGTTTCATAATAGTTTCAAGATTGAGTTTAAAATCTCAGTACTTTCTCTATCTAAGGTCTTTATTTCTTCCAAAATCTCTTTAGGAGAACGTAGAGCAACTTCCTCCTTTTTATTTGGGTTCTTTACGCTAAGATCAAGTGTTGTCTGGTCAATATCCTTTATGTTAATAC
>WBUV01000021.1 GCA_008933525.1 Bacteroidales bacterium
GTCAGGTATTCATCAATCGTTAAAGACCTTTCAGAGTCGCCAGACCTGAAAGAGTCTGCCATAAGCTTTATTTAATTATAATTGCGGATAATCATAAAAACTAAATATCTATAACGAGTTTCTGTTTATTTCGCAAGTTTTAATACATTTGGGATCGATAAACAAAAAAACAATACCATGAACCCTAACCAAACTAAGAGCAACGGATACTTAATTCCAATAATTATAATTGGCGCTTTATTTTTCATTTTTGGATTTGTTACCTGGCTAAATGGAATTCTTATCCCATATTTCAAGATTTCGTGCGAGCTAACAGACTTTGAAGCCACATTTGTTGCATTTGCTTTTTACATTTCCTACACTATTATGGCTTTACCTGCATCGTGGGTTCTCAAAAAAACAGGTTTTCATAAGGGCATGACGGTGGGACTGCTTGTGATGTCGGTTGGTACACTAATATTTATTCCTGCCGCATATAGCAGAGCATACTGGATGTTCCTATCGGGTCTATTCGTAATGGGCGCTGGGCTTGCGTTACTTCAAACAGCATCAAATCCTTACATAACAATTATTGGACCTCGCGAAAGCGCTGCAAAGCGTATAAGTATTATGGGAATCTGCAATAAACTTGCTGGTGCAATTGCACCTTTAATTTTAGCATACTATATTTTACAAGATGGCGATTCATTTGTTCAATCGTTAAGCACCATGGATTCTGTAGCTAAAGAATTAGCCCTTAACAGCCTTTCGCATAGGGTTATTGGCCCTTACCTTGTAATGACAGCAATACTGGTATTGCTGGGAATTTTTGTACGATACGCTCCACTACCAGAGATCGATATGGAGCAAGAATCAGATTCGTCGAATGATCAAATCAATTCAAAAACTAGCATTTTTCAATTTCCACAGCTAATACTCGGAGCTATAGCATTATTCTTTTACGTGGGTGCCGAGGTTGTTGCTGGCGACACCATAATTCGTTACGGTATTTCGCAAGGTATTGAGATATCAACAGCAAAGGCATTCACATCATACACCCTTGTAACAATGATAGTGGGTTACTTGCTAGGAATAGTTTTAATTCCAAAATATATTTCGCAGCGTTTTGCATTACAAGCATCAGCGGTACTTGGAATCCTTTTCACTTTTGGAGTTATACTTACTGAGGGTTCAATGTCAATACTTTTTCTCGCCCTAATGGGACTTGCCAATGCGTTGGTTTGGCCAGCCATTTGGCCCCTAGCAATTCACGATTTGGGCAAATTTATTAAAACAGGTTCGGCAATACTAATTATGGCGATAGCGGGCGGAGCAATACTTCCTCTAGTTTGGGGAAAGTTGAGCGATATCTATAATCCTCAAATAGCCTATATCATTCTAATCCCATCGTACCTAATAATTCTGTACTATTCAATATGGGGGTATAAGTTAAGGAATTGGAAATAGCTTAATCTCAAAAGAAATAGAATATCGAATGTAACTACCTTTCGATATTTTATTTGACAACTGTTATACAAATCTATAAATTTGCCTAAATACTACTAATTACCGAAAATCTCCATGAAAAACCACCTTTTAAAATTAGCATTAGTAATTGTTGCGCTATCGTTAAATGCATGTGCAACAATGTTTAATACCACTAGGCAAAAAGTTTCGTTCTCGTCAAACCCTTCGGGAGCCGAAGTTTTCATCAACAACAAGAGTACTGGCAAAACCACTCCCTGTAACATTTGGGTAACTCGGAAAGTCCAACGTGGCGAGACAAACTCAAAAAACCAATACATATATGAGTTTAAAAAGGATGGATTTGTCCCTTACACCTATACCGATAATGCAAAGGTAAGTGGTAAAATATATTTAAACTTGCTTCTAAACCTAGCGGCAATACCTGGGTTTGGCATCGATTTCATATCTGGAGGAGCATATACTTACAACAATGATGTTTTAGCCACAATGCAAAAAGAAACTGGCTATGTTGTAATCAGAGATACTGTGGTTAAGCAACAGATTGTTTATGTTCAATCGCCCGAGAATAAAGGGTATGTGTTCGAGAAGTTGTCGGATGTTGATAAAGATATTCCTAAAAACAGTACAGAAAACCCCTATAGATTCGCACTAATAATTGGCAACGAGGACTACAGTTCGAAACAAAATCAACTAAATGATGAAATTAACGTTGAATTTGCCCGAAACGATGCCAGCGCCTTCAAGGAATATGCAATAAGTGTACTTGGTATTCCTGAGCAGAACATAACCATGCTGCTCGATGCCACAACCGGACAAATGAGCCAAGCTCTATCGAGAATCAATCTTATTGTGAAAAACACAAAAGGGAAAGGAGAGTTTTTTATTTACTATGCTGGACATGGATTGCCCGACGAAGTTACCCGCGAACCTTACATTATCCCTGTTGATATTAGCGGACAAAACGCTAAGGATGGCATAAAACTTCAGGACATGTACGCTAAACTGACTGAATTCCCATCGAAAAGAATGGTTGTTTTTATTGACGCATGTTTCTCGGGTGGCGCCCGAAACAAAGCGCTACTGGCAGCAAGAGGTGTTAAGGTTAGACCTGCCGAGGGAATTATTCCAGGTAATATTGCCATACTATCAGCTACCTCCGACGATCAATCGGCCCTCCCATTCAAGGATAAGAATCATGGTTTTTTCACTTACTATTTACTAAAAAAACTAAAAGAAACTAAAGGCGATATAACCTTTAAAGAACTATCGGATTACTTAACTGATATTGTTCCATTACAATCGGTTCTACTCAACAACAAAGAGCAAACTCCTACTGTGAAAATGGGAATGAACATTACTGAAGATTTAAACGGGTGGAATTTTGTAAAACAATAATTAACAATTAATTAATCTTATTTAATAGTTGGCATAATGTTTGATTGGCAAGAGCGCATTAAATTGCTCTTGCTTTTTTTATTTAAAAACCACAACAGTATTCAACTGATAGTAAACAAATTAAAGTATGCAAAAGGTAAATTATTATTTAAAAAAAACAACATTAATCCTACTTCTATTTAGCCTTACAACATTTAGAGCTAACTCCCAAGGTAAATTTAGTATAAACGGATATGTTAAAGATGCCAGCACTGGAGAGGTATTGATAGGTGCAACAATTTACCCCAAAGAATTACAAATTGGTGCAGCAACTAACAGTTATGGCTATTACACTCTTAATCTACCCAAAGGAAACTACACCTTAACAATAAGCTACATTGGGTATTCAAATTTTGAGAAAAATATTGTTGTTGACAAAGACCTCCACATTGACGCAGAACTTAACCCGGAATCGACTCAAATTGGCGAAGTAGTTATTAGCCGCGAGAAGGCAAACGCAAATGTTACCCGCCCCGAGATGAGTGTTGTTAAACTTGAAATGAAAAAAATACGCCAGATCCCTGCATTAATGGGCGAGGTTGATGTAATTAAAGCAATTCAACTCTTGCCGGGAGTGATTAATGCAGCCGAGGGCTCATCGGGCTTTAGCGTAAGAGGTGGAGCAACCGATCATAACTTAATACTACTCGACGAGGCCACAGTTTACAACGCATCGCACCTAATGGGTTTCTTCTCGGTGTTCAACAATGATGCGATAAAGGATGTAAAACTATACAAAGGTGATATGCCCGCATCGATGGGCGGAAGATTAGCATCGGTTCTCGACATTAGAATGAAGGAGGGAAACTCTAAGCAATTCTCGGCAACAGGAGGTATTGGAAATCTATCCAGCCGCTTAACTTTAGAAGCTCCCATTGTAAAGGATAAATGTTCGTTTATGCTATCGGGACGCAGAACTTACATCGATGTATTTTTTCCGCTTTTCAATAACGAAGACCTTGAATCGAGCACAATGTATTTTTACGATCTAAATGCAAAGGTAAACTACACCCTGAATAATAATAATCGAATTTTTATATCGGGTTATTTCGGCAGAGATAAATTCGGAAGCGGAGCAATGGGTTTTGGCTTTGGCAATAAAACATTCACCACCCGATGGAATCATATTTTTGGACACAACCTTTTCATGAACGCAACTCTCTTGAGAAGTAACTACAACTATTTTCTGGAATCGAACACCAACGATGCCAATGCTTTTAAGTGGGATTCTGAAATGAAAGAAACCAGCCTTAAAGTAGATTTCAACTTAAAAGCAAACACAAACCACAATCTTAAATTCGGTGTAAGTACATCGTTGCTGACATTCAGCCCTGGCGTAGTAAATGGAACATCGTCCGACGCCTTTATAAGGCATTGGGAGATTCCAGAAAACTACTCGTTGGAGCATGGTGTATACGCTATGAATGAACACACTATATCAAAGTTCATACTTAAGTACGGAGTTCGCCTTTCTGTATTCCAGAATATTGGAAAAGCAAAAACTATAATACTCGACGAAAACTATAAAGTTGTTGACACAAAGAGCTACAAGTCGGGTGAGATATACAAAACTTACATAAATCCGGAACCACGTTTAGGACTCACCTACCTAATAAATGATATAAGTTCCATTAAGGCCAGCTACTCACGAAGCGCTCAGTACATCCAGCAAGCATCCAACTCGCAGGCTGGTAGCCCCTTGGATATTTGGTTTGCCGCATCACCAAATATTAAACCACAACTGGCCGATCAATGGGCTGTTGGATATTTCAGAAATTTCTTCAATAATACTTTGGAAACATCTGTAGAAACATACTACAAAAAAATGGATCGGCTAATCGATTTTAAGGATTTTGCCAGTTTACTTTTGAACGATGAGATGGAAGCCGATATTAGAGCGGGAAAAGGACACTCATACGGATTAGAACTCTACGGACGATTTACCCGAAACAAAATTGACGGTTGGATTAGTTACACCTATTCCAGAACATACAGACAAACTCCAGGTGTTAATTTCGGGAGCACATACAATGCAGCCTACGATAAACCCCACAACCTTTCTATAGTATTTAGCTATAACTTTTCCAACAGGGTGAGTTTATCGGCGAACTGGCTATACTCAACAGGACAAGCCTACACACAACCCGTTGGAAGGTACGAAATTGACGGGGTAATACTTCCTATATACTCCGAGCGCAATGCTAAACGATATCCAGACTACCATAGATTAGACGTTTCGGTGATTATTAAATCGAAACACAACATATCGCGTAAATGGCAAGGAGAGTGGAACATATCGGTATACAACCTATACAACAGAAAGAATGCATGGGCAATAAACTTTGTACAGGATCCAGAAAATTCGAATAAAACTTATGCCGAGAAGACTTACCTCTTCCCTATGATTCCATCGGTTACTTACAATTTCAAATTCTAAATAAAAAAGTAAAATGAATAGCATAATTATGAAACTAAAATATCTTGCAATTACAGCAACGCTTGCAATGGCAGTTTCTTGTACCGAAAAAATTGACATTAATTTGGACAATACCGATGTTAAGGTTATTATTTACGGATCAATTACAACGGATACTGTTGCTCATAGAATATCCATAACCCAATCGGCCGATTACTATAGCAACACCCCACCCAAAGGAATTTCAGGAGCAACCGTAACAATTACCGATGGCGAAAATGTTTACCCCCTAACCGAAAGCATAACAGAACCGGGAATTTACCTTACTCAACCTAATGTTTACGGATTACCTGGTAAAACATATACTATACATGCACAGAATGTTGCTATTAATGGATCTTCCGACTTTAAGGAATACACCGCAGAAAGTTCAATTCCTGCTTTACCTGAAAATTATCAAAACATCTATCTCGATTCAATAAATGTGGTTTACAACGATAATTGGGATGGATGGATAGTTAATGGATGGGCAAACGAGCCAGCCGATCAACGGAACTTTTACATGTTCAGGGTTTACATAAACGATGTTTCCTATAGCGATTCGCTTAACAACCTCATGATATCGGACGATAAACTAATAAATGGAAGTTCAACAAATGGTGCTGCTCTTTATTTCATACAGGAACCCGATACATTGAAAGCAGGGTATAAGGTTACTCTTGAACTCTGTGTAATTAACGAGGATCATTTTAGGTTTTTATACGAAGCACAAACAAGTTCACAACCACAAATTCCAGTTTTCAGTGCTCCTCCTGCTAATGCCAGAACAAATCTGAATAACGGTGCAATTGGCTACTTCTCTGCATTTGCAATTATAAAATCATCGTATATAGTAAAGGAACAAGATGTACTTCTCAAGGATAAAATACTAGGTAATAAACGAGGATCGAAATGATCCTCGTTCTACTTAACTTGGCAAGTACCTAGATATGCGTGTTGTTAACTTGCGGAACTTGAATCGCTCCACAAATTTATTCACAATTCTGAACATATCGCTCCAGAGGGCAAGGTAGAAAAGGGCTGTCATAACCCAAATTACAAAAACATTATACCATATAGTAGGAATGTAATATTTCCCAACATGCTTGTACGCTGCAAACAAATGCGATCGGCCAAACTTGGACGAAGGTAATGCGTAAACAGGTTCGAACCGTCTTATTAGCCTATCGTTTACAACCTCAATTTTCTGAAAATCGTTTTGGTTTGTTACCAATGCTTCAAGGCTCTTGTTATGAAATTTCCTATTAAGGTCGAAAACAGCATCGTTACCGCCCAACTTGCGTGCAAGTGTCTTTATATGATTATCACGCTCAGAAATAACTTGCCTGTAAACAAGGTTGAAATGCTGCTTCAGGGTATCGAGTTTGGCCTTTGTTAAGTTTAAATAATCAACAGTAATTGCGCCCTGGTTGAAATTGGATGAATTCGGGTAAGAAAAGCCTCGAATGGGAAAATTCTCAGAAAGCAATTCAATCTCATTCCTAATTATTCTCAAATCCTTATCTATACGGGGAGTTTGTCTATTTAAAGTTAAATCTACCGATACTTCGTCGAGCAACGATTGCAACTTTGGAATCAGGAATGTAGCATTGTAAGCGCTATTGCTAAGTTGCATGTTGTAATCAAAAAACTCCCTGTCGTACCTATTCGCTTTAAATTGCTGAACACATAAAGCCTCGTACGACCATCGGCTAAGCATTACATCGCCAATAAAAGGTACATACTCCGGATGCGATATTGTTTTATGCAACTTATTAAAATTGACAATCACCCCGCTAAAAAGCAGCTGTGGAACAAGCACAATTGGTATTAACACGTATATTGCAACTACAGAGTTTAGCGCAGCGGATAGGTTCAACCCTAGAATATTTGAGCAAAATGCAGTGGAAAAAAGTATTAGCCAATGACTCCAGAACATTCCTTTGATTTCAAGAATCCCTTGTCCTATTAACACAAACATTAACGATTGAATTGCGGAGAAAATAAACAGTACAACTATTTTGGAGTTAATATAGCTGAAATAGCTCAAATTCAGGAATTTTTCACGGTACAGAATTTTCCGATCTTTAATAATCTCCTCGGCACTGATGGTTAACCCCATAAACATCATGGCAACCACGCTCATGAAAAGATAGCTGGGAATATTATCGTTTTCGCTAAAAAGATATGCGTTAGGATCCGCTAATGTTCCATGCAAGTACTTTGTAAAAAAACCAATAATTATCGCTAAAAGAGGAGCTGCAAGCAAGCTGATATTGATAAACTGCGAGTTTGCCAACTTACTCTTTAAATTGCGTTTGAAATAAATCCACATCTGTTTTCGATGCGATGGTATTTTGAAGTTGTTTGGCGGCACGGGGCTAACGCAAGGCGGCAAGTAAACATTTAGCTTACTTTCTATATTAGCGAGGTACAAATCGTACCACTCCTTGGCCGATCGTTTTCGCTTTCGGGTTAATTTTCCGTACTCATTAACAACACGCGCCTCAACAACACGAAGAATTAAGTCAGTATTAACGTTACCGCATGTTATACATTCACTCTCATCGGGCTTAAGGAAGTTCCCCATACTCTTAAAGTACACAACAGCATCCATTGGATTACCCTGAAATATTGGTCGTCCACCCTGATCGAGCACAATAATTTTATCGAAAAGTTTAAATACGTCCGATGAAGGTTGATGGATGTTGGCGAAAACAATCTTGCCCTTAAAGGTCTGTTTTTTAAGCAAAAGCATAATGCGTTCCGAATCCATCGACGATAAACCCGACGTTGGTTCATCAACAAAAAGGACCGATGGCTCGCGCATCAACTCCATGGCCATATTTAATCGCTTACGCTGACCTCCACTAATGTACTTGTTCAATGGATCACCAACACGAAGGTTGCGCGCCTCAAGCAAGTCGAAATCGTTTAAGGTTCTATCCAATAATTCGCTCAACTTCTGCTTATCATGATTACTAAAGCAAAGCGAGGCGTTGTAGTAAAGGTTTTGGTATACAGTCAACTCATCAACTAACAAATCATCCTGAGGAACATAACCAATAACACCCTCGAGTTCTGATTTATTCTGATGAACATCGTAGCCATTAATGAAAACATTCCCATTGGCTGGCTTCAAATTACCGTTTAGCAAATTGAGTAATGTTGATTTTCCAACACCACTGCCACCCAGAATTCCCACCAACTGACCTGAGTATGCCGTAAAAGAAAACCGGTAAATACCATTTTTGCTTCCTTTGTGCCGATACTCAATATCCTTTGCCACCATCGACACGAATGGCCTGTTTGGATCCTGAATAAACGCTGCAGCAACCCGGCTGTAGTATATTGGCGAAATTCGGGCACCACGAATTACTGAGCCTGTTCCGAAGATATAGGTTCGTCCGGGTTTAATATTCCGACTGTTCAAGAATAGTTCACTATCGCCAAAGTACTTTATTAGAAACGTGTTTGTACTTGAAATCCTCAGGGCGTATACTGTTCCATTTAGTCGCTCGTTGGTTAAATGCTTAATTTCAGAAGTGAGTAAATCCTTATTAGAGTCGATAAGTAACACCTGCTGATTCCAGGGTATTTGGCTATTATTCTCGCTTAAAATAAAATCGCGTCCATTCTCAAATTCAAATTCGCCAATGTTAAACCTAGATGCTACGCTCTTAACGAAATCTAACCTTAGCGGTGTGCTAATTCTACTATCGCCAATAAACTCAATTAACTGAAGTATAAGCCAAACCTTTTGATGCTGTTCCAACTCAGCGTTAATTGAATCGACAATATCCTGTATAGCTTGAGAATCGGCAGTTGAGAAATCCTCGGCAATAATCTCTAGCCTGTATTGCTTAATGTATTCTTGAAATTTCAGAAGAAACTCCTTAGTTTGTTCAATACCAAAATCGCGCTGTAAATAACTTTCGAGGACATCGATGGGGAGTCCAGCAGCACCTTTGCGATCGACATTGACAACAAAGGCAAATAGTTGCATTAGTGCTTTCAGGAGGGACTCACTCATTTTTACTTTGCATTTTGCTTAGCAAAAATAATTATTTTTTTAAGTATTCGAGATGAAAGGCGAAAGTAAGGTTAAGTGTCAAGTTGCATATCACAGCACGATATTTTCAGCGGGTATAGACATAACACTGATATTCAACTCAATGTTAGAATCGTAACTTCAAAACTTCAATAAACTTAAATGATTACCTGATTACAAACACAAAGATTTTTGTATATTCGAGCGATTATTTTTTAGCATGCATACACTTTGTTCATTTACAACGAACCTTGCAATAACAACAGCCAATACGAACAGTATGGCTAATAGTCTTTTTTCATTACCATTCCACGAGCCAGTTGTTGTTTTTTGCATTACACTTTTAGTCATTCTAATAATTCCATTTGTTTTCTCAAAGTTTAAACTTCCAGGAATTATTGGGTTAATACTTGCCGGAATGCTACTAGGAAATTCAGGGTTTAATATACTTGAAAGCGAAGGAAGTATTGAATTATTGGGGAATGTTGGCTTAATGTATTTAATGTTTTTAGCT
The DNA here is from genome assembly GCA_008933525.1 of Bacteroidales bacterium. Classification (GTDB taxonomy): domain Bacteria; phylum Bacteroidota; class Bacteroidia; order Bacteroidales; family Tenuifilaceae; genus SB25. The sequence goes on from WBUV01000021.1 coordinate 9,922, forward strand.
GGCCTAGAGCTGGATATGAATACATTTGTTCAAAATAGGAATAAAAACCTTGTTTTTGGATTTCTAACATTTGCGATACCGTTCATTACAGGTTTTTGGGTATGCCGACAATTCCTAAACTACGATCTACTCCCCTCCTTGCTTATTTCCAGTATGTTTTCGACTCAAACACTAATTGCATATCCAATTGTTTCCCGATTAAGACTAACTAAAACGGAGCCAGTAGGAATAGCTATTGGTGGAACAATTATTACCGACACAATAGTTCTACTTCTATTAATTCTAATTATTGCCTTACACAATGGCGAAAGCTCCACGAACTATTGGTTGTTTTTAACTGGTTCCATTGCGGTTTATATGTACTTTATTCTTTTTATTTTTCCGAGAATTACCCGTTGGTTCTTTAAAAATACTTCAACAGATATTATTGCGCAATACGTTTTCGTACTTTCAATGGTTTTCTTGGCTGGAACATTGGCCAAGTTTATAAATCTTGAGCCAATAATCGGAGCTTTTTTAGCCGGAATTGTGCTTAACCGACAAATTCCTCATTCCTCCACTCTTATGAGTAGAGTTGAGTTTATTGGAAATGCCATTTTTATTCCTATCTTTCTTGTATACGTTGGAATGCTCATAGATTTAAAAGCGTTCATAAGTGGGTGGGAATCCCTTAAGCTCTCATTAATACTTATATTTTTTGCAATATCCAGCAAGTGGCTTGCAGCGTACCTAACTCAAAAGATTTTTCTTTATAAAACAATCGAGCGACAGTTAATCTTCGGACTTAGTACTGCACACGCTGCAGCTACTATTGCCATTATTCTTATTGGCTACAAAATGGGAATAGTTGATATTAATGTATTGAATGCATCGGTTGTAGTGATATTCGCATCGTGCATTGTAAGCGCATTTGTTACAGAAAGAACCGCAAAAAAAATAGTTCTGAAGGAAACTCCTCACCAGTACGAACAGGAAAAAGTTGAAAAAATTATTATCCCAGTTTCTAATACTACAAATATCCTACCCCTTATCGAATTTGCTAATTTCAGTAAAATACAAAATAAAAAAAGTCCAATCTACATCCTAAACGTAGTAAAGGACGAAAACGAAATATCAACGAAACTTGCCAAAAATATCGAAAACATATCAGTATCGACAGAAATACCCGCCGAGTTTATTGCAAGGATGGATATTAATATTTCATCGGGGATTGTTAGGGCAAGCAAGGAGATTATGGCATCGAAAATAATAATGGGATGGAATGGCAATTACAGCACACGCGAATGGATTTTTGGAACTATTCTTGAAGGTGTCCTAAGGGATTCTCGCCAACCAATCTATGTAGTTAGCATAAAAAAACCTATTCACAACATTAACAACATTCAGATTATTGTACCTCCGCTGGCTGAATTTGAATCAAACTTTAGGGGATGGCTAACCTCCATGCACAATTTTGCAAAGCAAATTAGTGCAAAAATTGTGTTTAATGTTCTAAGAGATTACCAAGAAAGTTTCTCGAATGCTCTAATTGCAAACAATTTAAAATTCAAATACCAAACAGAAGTTTATAATGATTGGTATTCGTCGTTTGACACATTATCGCAAAAAAGCGAAAATAGTTTAATAGTTGCCATATCAGCGCGCAAAGGATCTATATCGCACACATCTAGAATAGAAATAATACCCCGATTAGTTTCAAAGAAACTTAAAGACAAAGATTTTATAATCATCTACCCAGCACAGCCAGAAACAACTTCAATAGACACAAGGGCTTTCCTATCGGGTACGGGGCAAGTTAACATTGAAGAACAAGGACAAATCGTTTAGTTCCTTTTTCGATCTTGAATAAAATTAAAGCAAACAATACTGTTTTGGCAAAGATTTTGTTGGAATTAAAGGTAAATTCCAAAACTAACCACTATGAAAAATATTAGTATTCAAAATGTACTCTTTATAGCCACTGTGTTTTTTATGGCTTCGTGCGTAGCCCCCAAACCCGTTATTAGGGTTATACCCGCCGAAAAAAAAACTACCTGGCAACAGGGAAAGGAATTTGTTAGTTATCAGAAAAACGACTTTATAATTCATTGTGCATACCACGGAACCGATGCAAGTCATCTTATCTTCGATGTTGAAATTGTAAATGGAAGCGAAAGTGAATTTTTAGTTGCTCCAGAAAATATTATAATGTATACCGATAGCGGGAAGTGGGATCCTGTAACCAACCAAATAGTGTACGCAACTTTTCCAATTCGTGCAGCCGATCCTGAGTTTCAACTGCTCAAGTTAGACATGCAGGAATCGATTGCCGAAGCCAATATGAAAAATCAACAAACAGCTGCGGTTGTTGCCTCTGTTGCAGCATTGCCAATTATTGTTGCAGCAGCCTCGGCCGATATTAACGACAAAAAACCCAGAGCTGTTACAAGAACTGATGTTGCGGCTACAACTACAGTTGGGGTTTTAAATGGAATAGAAATTAGCCAGGTTGAGAATGAAATTAACTACAACAACATCAATTATAAAAGAGAAACATGGAACCAGTACGCACTTCGCAAAACAACCCTCTCGCCTGGTGAATCGACAAGAGGACTCATTTATTTCAAAAAACCAGAACTTGAAAAATATAGAGATTTACGAATAGATGCTCCTATTTTAAACAATGACTTCATAAAATTTAATTACCGTGTAATAATTTACTATCCACAACCAAATACGGTACAATAAACATCAACAATTTGACAAAGGGAGATGTATCGAATAAACACGATACATCTTTTTTTATTCCCTATTCATTCAAAAGTTGTAATTTTGCTAAAAATACTAGTATGGACTCCATAGCTATTATTGAGCAGATCATAAAAAGCGAAAAAGGACTTACGTCCAATGAAATTGAGAAGTGCAGAGGGGAATATGACAAAATTTATTTTGACGACCGAATTGACTTCCACCAAAAATTAGCATCGCGTCAGAAAAGAACTTTTTATGCTATCGTTTTTTTTTCAATACTCGCATTTATGGTTCTAAGTATCGAAATATTTGCAAACCCCAACCTTATTGTTTGGTTTAGAGGAATTATTATTGGATATTTTATTGCAATTGGAGTATTAATGCCCCGTTCAATAAAAAATCATTCAAGAATAGCATCTACCCTTACACATATCAAATTTATTAAGGAAAACATATAGGATATGAAGTTGATAAAATCAACTCAACACATAGACTTTTACACTCCTGATATCGACTCGGAGTTATCGTTACCATTAGCCGAAGGAATAAAAGCTGGATTTCCATCTCCTGCTCAGGATTATATCGATATCTCATTCGACTTAAACAAGGAACTTGTAAAAAATCCAAGTTCTACATTCTACGGTAGAGTCAGAGGAAACTCTATGGTTGACGCAGGCATTAACGACGGTGACATTTTAGTTATTGATAAATCAATCTCGCCAACAGACGGGAAAAAGGCTGTGTGCTATATAGATGGAGAATTCACTATTAAAACGTTAAATGTTACCAAGAACGGGTTATTCCTTATGCCAGCCAACCCAGAATATAAGCCCATAAAAGTAACCGACGAGAACGATTTCGTTGTATGGGGTATAGTCACTTTTGTTATTCATCGACTTCAATAAATGTATGCCTTAGCCGATTGCAACAACTTTTATGCATCGTGCGAGAGGGTTTTTAACCCATCGCTAGTTGGCAAACCCGTGGTAGTACTATCCAATAACGATGGATGTGTAATTGCCCGAAGCAACGAAGCAAAAGCAATTGGAATAAAAATGGCTCAACCAGCCTATCAAATAAAAGAAATTGTTGAAAAACACAATGTTGCAGTATTCTCATCGAACTACACTCTTTATGGCGATATGAGCCATAGAGTAATGAATACTCTGTCGACATTCACCCCTGATATTGAAATATACTCTATTGACGAGGCTTTTCTTGGATTCCATGGATTTAATCATTTCGACCTACTGGAATACGCAAAGAAAATCAGAAAAACTACAACTCAGAACACAGGAATACCAATTAGTATAGGAATTGCCAATACCAAAACTTTAGCAAAGGTGGCCAACCATTTTGCAAAAAAATAACCACAGCATGGCGGCGTGTTCTTTATTAAAAAAGAAGATGAAAGAATTAATGCGCTTAAAAATTTTGAAGTTGGTGAGGTTTGGGGCATTGGCCGACAGTTCTCTAAATTGTTAAATCGATATGGAGTAAAAACTGCTTACGATTTTACCCGCCTTCCCACAGAATGGGTTCAGAGGCAAATGTCGGTTGTGGGAGTTAGAACACAGAAAGAATTGCTTGGGATACCCTGTATTGATCTGGAGCACATAGCTCCATCGAAACAATCGATTTGCACTTCGCGTTCGTTTGGCGAAATGCAAACCGAATTGGCCTACCTAAAGGAAGCCATTGCATCGTTTGCGCATAGTTGCGCCCATAAGTTGCGTAAACAAAATTCTTGCGCCCAACTGGTGATGGTTTTTATTCACACCAACTTTTTCCGGAACGATTTACCTCAGTACTCAATGAGCAGGACAATTACACTACCTGTTGCATCGAACAGCAGTATCGAAATTGTACACCATGCTCTGCTGGCGCTTGAAAGTATCTATAAACCTGGATATCGATACAAAAAAGCTGGTGTAGTTCTCAGCGGTATTTCATCCACCGAATTTATACAAACAGCGCTTTTCGACGAGATAGATCGAAACAAGCACAAACAGGTTATGACCGCCATGGATAACCTGAATGCACGATACGGTCGGAATGTTGTTAGAATAGCCGCTCAGGGCTCTGGACGCAAGTGGAAACTTCGTCAGGAACGATTATCACCCTGCTACACCACTCGTTGGGATGATTTGATAAATATCAATGTGTAAGGTTAGAGTTTCGGCTGCGAGTTATAAGTTATCAGTTGTCAGTTATCAATTTCCCTTTCTTTCCAATTATATGAACTAAATTTCAACTATTTGGTTTATAGTATAAAGATTATTTTAGAAATATTGCTTTGCGAGAATAAATGCACTAATTTTATTTAAAACATATTTATTCGTATGGCTATTCTCAAAGGTTTATTTTTAGGTTTATTGACTAGTACCGCACTTGTGTGTAGTTCGAACAATTCAGGAATATCTCTTTTGTTAAATTACAACGAACTCAATAAAATTGATAATGAAATTCGTGAAGGAAGCTTTGGAAAAGTTTCCGGACTAATGATTTTAAATAAAAATGGCAGAATTATTCACGAGCGGTATTACGGTTTTAGCAATAAAAACACCATACATCCTATCAGTTCTGTTACAAAAAGTTTAACATCAATACTGGTTGGCGTTTGCTTGGAAAAAGGTTATATTAAATCGATAGACCAGCCTATTTGGACATACTTCCCAGAATATTCAGCTATTTTCAATAATGATACACTAAAGAAAAGTATCACCCTACGCCATTTGCTTAATCAAACAGCGGGTTTAAAGTGGGAAGAGTGGAAGTTTCCTTACAACTACGTATCGAATAGTTTGATAGCACTTCTGGAAACAGATGCAAATTGGGTTGAACATTTCTTTAATCTTCCTGTAGAGTCATACCCCGGAACAAAATTCTCTTACAACAGCTTATCCTCCCAAATAATTGCAGAAGTTCTGTCTAGAGCTTCGGGAGTTAGTTTTGATAGCCTTACTAAGGAGTATTTATTTAAACCCCTCTCTATTAACACTTATTTTTGGGACAACTACCCTTCGAATAATTTGCCCGCATGGGGTGGAATTGCATTAACAACCATGGACATGGCAAAAATTGGCTTCTACGGAACAACGCCTAGCTGGGTCATTTCCTCTGGTCTACGAACTCAGAAAACAATTCACCGATGACACCGATAAGCGCACTTTTCCAAGAGGCGGGCTGAG
>WBUV01000022.1 GCA_008933525.1 Bacteroidales bacterium
TTTGTATTGGAATATCTATCCCAATAAAGTTGTTTTCTTTGCTTTGGAAAAGGCTTGTTACTGCAATTGATTTTACTGATGAATGTTTCTCGTCATCAAAATTTATGGTTAGAGTCGACTTATCCTTTGCTACTTTACTTTTGATTGTTTGTTTTGAGTAGGTGTATGACAAACCTCCACCATCCCGTTTGATAAGAATAAGATGATCTCCACTAGAAATAAATACATCTCCGTAAAAAACATTTTTTTTCAGAGTGCTAGCTAGCACAAGCGTATCAATTGAGTTTTTTTTGTTAGGAGAAGAGGTAATGTTTGCAAGAATAGCAACATCTTGCTTAGCATTTTGGAGTAATGAATTGAGTAGATTTTTCTTGTCAAGCGCTATTAAATTCAAATTTTTCGTGGCTTCGGACTTTATTGTGTTATTAATGAAAGTAAATAGTAAAAATCCAAACGTAAGATATCCAACAATGTAAATTGGCATTGTTCGCCGAATTACTTTAATCCAAAAGGGTAGAAGTTTGCTCATATTGTTGTATTAACATACTTTTGGCTCAGTAATTTACAAATTCTCACGAGAATTTTGTCATTCCACCAAAATTTGTTCAATTTTTTTATGTAAACATAGAATTAATGCCAAAGTCTATTCCGTTCAAGTTGGTTGAGTTAGAGCCTGAGAGTTACCATATGCTGGTTGATGCAACCATTAATGGAGAGCCTGTAAAGCTAATTCTTGATTCAGGAGCATCGCGTTCAGTTCTGGACAAAATATATGATTCTGGCGAAAGAATAGAAGGAATTTCCGATACTGTTGCTGTAGGATTTATGTCCGACAATGTAAATATTGAGTTGGCATCAATTCCTAACCTTCTGGTAGCTGGTGTAAAGTTCAATGACTTCCCAATAGCGTTGGCCGATCTATCTTCCTTGCGAGAACTTTACAAAAACATAACGGGTTTGAGTGTTGCAGGGTTGCTGGGGTGCGACTTTTTAGTTCAGAACGTTTCATCTATAAATTTAGGATCAAAAAAAATTTTCATAAAGCAGGAAATTTGAAATTAATAAAGCACAGAGGTTTAGCTTTTGTCTATCTATATTCTTCAATCAAAAATCGTGTGATTGTAATAAACTTAATTATTTCTCAAAAAAAGTAATATATTTGCCCGATATTTTCGGAAACAAGCAAATTTTCAAATTATTAAATATTTTAAACAATGCAGAATAAAGGTGCGATTCGGTTTATTGCCATTGCATTAGCGCTAGTTTGCGTTTTTCAGCTTTCGTTTACTCTAGTTACTAAAAGAGTAGAAAAGAAAGCTAGAGAGTATGCTTTGGTAGGCAGTGAGGTAGACAAAAAGAAGGAAAGCCACTACCTTGATTCAGTTTCGACAGAAACTGTTTATAATTTCCTTTGGGTTCGTAAGTACACTTACAAAGAGTGTAAGGAACGCGAAATCAACTTAGGTTTGGACCTTAAGGGTGGTATGAACGTTATGCTTGAGGTTTCGGTTACCGACCTTGTGCGCGCCCTTTCCAACAATAGTAAGGATTCAGCCTTCGTAAAGGCAATGGATGTTGCAATTAAGATGCCCGGTAGCGAGCACTTTATTGACAAGTTTGGTAAGGCGTTCCAGCAAGTTGCCCCTAATGCGCGTCTTGCTTCAATTTTTGGAACTCAGGAGCTTCGTGGTCGGGTGAATTTTGATTCTTCGAACGATGATGTTCTCAAAGTATTGAAGGAGGAGGCTGAGAGTGCTATCGATAACTCGTTCAACATTCTTCGTAATCGTATCGATAAGTTTGGTGTTGCTCAGCCAAACATTCAACGCATGGAAAACTCTGGTCTAATTGTAATTGAACTACCAGGTGTTAAGGAGCCAGAGCGTGTTCGTAAGCTGTTACAAGGAACTGCCAGCTTGGAGTTCTGGGAAACTTACGAGTTCTCGGACGTTTATGGAAGTTTTATTGCTGCTAATACAAAATTAGCCGAGATTCAAGACGCTATGGTGTCTACTACCCAAAACGTTGAGCCTAACAAAGAAGAGCTAACTGCAAAGAAGGATTCTACCGATGATCTTCTATCCAAAATAAAGGAAAGCGAAAATGCCGATTCATCATCTATAGCAGATGCCGATATGGCTAAGAAATTTCCATTATTTAGTATCCTTCGCCCCAATGTAAACATGCAGAATCAACCAGGAACTGGTCCAATGGTTGGTATGGCACATTACAAGGATACTGCAAGAATTAATGAGATCCTTAAAATGGATCAAATTCGCTCACTATTCCCCGGTGATGTTAAGTTTTTATGGGGAGTTAAACCTCCAAAGTGGGACGAAACAAAGAGTATGTATGAGTTGATTGCCATTAAGGTAACAAACCGAGATGGTAAAGCTCCTCTTGACGGAGGCGCTATCACAGAGGCTCGCGATGCTTTTGGAGATCAAAAAGGAAGTGCCGAGGTTGATATGTCCATGGATGCTGAAGGTGCTAGAATTTGGGCTCGTTTAACAGGTGAGAATGTGGGCCGTTGCATTGCTATTGTTCTTGATAACTATGTTTACTCTTATCCACGAGTATCCAACGAGATTAAAGGTGGTCGTTCTCAAATTACCGGTGATTTTACAATTAATGAGGCAAAAGACTTAGCAAACGTTCTTAAATCAGGTAAACTTCCAGCTCCTGCTCGTATTATTAAGGAGGAACTTGTTGGTCCGTCGTTAGGAAAAGAGGCTATTAATGCTGGTTTAAACTCGTTCTTCTTCTCATTTCTTGTCGTTCTTATATATATGTTATTCTACTATAGCCGTAGTGCTGGTTTAGTAGCTGACTTTGCTTTGCTAACCAACCTGTTCTTTATGATGGGTGTTCTTGCATCGTTTGGAGCAACACTAACATTACCGGGGATTGCTGGTATTGTATTAACCATGGGTATGGCGGTTGATGCGAACGTGCTTATTTTCGAACGTATTCGTGAGGAAATTAGAGCCGGAAAAGGATTAAGCCTTGCTATTAAGGAAGGTTTCAGCAATGCGCTTTCTGCTATTATCGATGGTAACGTAACAACACTATTAACCGCGATTGTTTTATATGTGTTTGGGTCAGGACCAATCCGTGGATTTGCAACTACTTTGGCAATAGGTATTCTAACCACGCTATTTACAGGTATTTTCATCACTCGTTTAATTATTAACTGGATGGAGAAACGTAACATGAATCTTATGTTCTCCACAAAAATGACCGAAAATGCTTTCCGTGGTCTTAAAATAGACTTTATTGGTATTAGAAAATATGCCTACGGGTTCTCTGCTGCAATTCTTTTAATTGCTGTTGCATCGCTTGCCATTAGAGGGTTGAATCCTGGTATCGATTTCTTGGGTGGCCGTTCTTATGTTGTTCGCTACGAAAAACCTGTAACAACAGTTGAGGTTGCCAATCAAATGAAGAAAGTATTTGGTGAGGCTCCTGAAGTAAAAACTATTGGAGGAGCAAATCAGGTTAAAATTACAACTAAGTATAAGATAGCATCGGAAGATCCTAATGTTGATAATGAGGTGGATTCAATGATCTATGTTGGTTCAAAACCATTTATGGCAGAGTCTGTAACATTCGACGATTTTCAGGATAACTACAAACAAAGTTCTGTAAAGGTTGGGCCAACTATTGCACACGACATTAAGCGCGATGCATTTATCGCAGTGTTCTTTGCACTATTTGCGATCTTCCTTTACATCTTAATCCGTTTCAGGCATTGGAGCTATAGTGCTGGTGCTGTTGCTGCGTTGGCACACGACTCGTTGTTTACAGTTGGTATGTTTTCTTTACTATATTTCCGAGTACCATTTGGTTTAGAGGTAGACCAATCGTTTATTGCAGCAATTCTTACCATTATTGGTTACTCAATTAACGATACTGTAATTGTGTTCGACCGTATTCGTGAGTATATGACCTTACATCCTAAGCGTACTCGTAGGGAAAATATCAATAATGCTATTAACGATACGTTGAGCCGTACATTCTCAACATCATTCTCAACATTGATAGTGTTAATACCAATGTTCTTCTTTGGTGGTGAGGTTATCCGCGGCTTTATTTTTGCGTTGATTATTGGTATTGGAATCGGTACTTACTCTTCAATTTTCATTGCAACTCCGATTGCTTATGAAATTGAGAAACGTAGGGAGGAGAAAAAACTTAAAAAGTAGTTCGAATTCCTTATAATAATTAAGGGCTCAGCTATGGTTGAGCCCTTTTTGTTTTTAAACCCAAAAGGAGAATATTTTTGTATATTGCAGTAATTGCAAATCAAATATTCTCTTAAATGGATTTATCAATAGAATTTGTTTTGTTAGCCATTTCTGTCTTATTTTTCTTGAGTATTATGGCGGGCAAGGCTGGGTACAAGTTCGGTGTGCCGGCATTGCTACTTTTCCTAATAGTTGGGATGTTAAGTGGAAGCGATGGATTAGGAATTCAGTTTGAAAATATTCACGCAACGCAGGCTGTTGGTACTATTGCCCTTAGTATTATTCTTTTTTCAGGAGGATTGGACACCAAGATTTCAGAGATTAAGCCTGTTGTATATCAAGGAGTTTTACTGGCAACGGTTGGCGTGTTGCTAACAGCACTTTTTACAGGAATATTTATTTGGTGGATATTGGGGATGACCTATAGTTCAGCAGGAATCGGCTTTCTCACCTCACTACTTTTGGCATCAACCATGTCGTCCACTGATTCTGCCTCGGTATTCTCCATTCTTCGCTCAAAGGGATTGTTCCTGAAGAATAACCTTAAACCAATGCTTGAACTCGAAAGCGGGAGTAACGATCCTATGGCGTACGTTTTAACCATTACATTGATTGAAATATTAAAAATGGGTGGCGACCCTAATTACGGGTTTGCAATTGGTATGCTTTTGTTGCAACTTGCTATTGGTGCAATTGTAGGTATTTTGTTGGGTAAACTTGCCGTGTTTCTTATCAATAACATTAAAATTGAAAACAGTTCGCTTTACCCAATATTGCTTTTAACAATTTGCCTTTTTGTTTTCTCTTCGGTGTTCTTCCTTCGTGGTAATGCATATTTAGCGGTTTATATTTCAGGCTTAGTGCTCGGAAACTCAAGGTTTATCCATAAGCGTTCTGCACTTAAATTCTTCGATGGGCTTGCTTGGTTAAGCCAATTGTTGATGTTTCTTACTTTGGGACTCTTGGTAAACCCCCATGAGTTAATCCCTATTATAATCCCAGGTTTGATAATCAGTGTTTTAATGATTGTCGTAACTCGTCCGCTTGGAGTATTTATCTCTCTTTTACCATTCACAAAAATGCCCATAAAGGATAAGGTCTTTGTTTCGTGGGTTGGGTTGCGAGGTGCTGTTCCAATTATTTTTGCAATTATTGCCTTAGATGCCGATGTTCCACATGCACGGTTAATATTCAACATAGTTTTTTTCTGCACTTTAGTATCACTTTTAGTCCAAGGAACTACTTTGCCGCGCATGGCAGGCTTACTTAAGTTAGTAGATAAACGAAAAAAAGTAAAAGCATTGGAGGATTTTGATGTGGAATTTTCCGATGAGATTAAATCCGTTGCAACAGAAATCACTCTAAATGCTCAATCATTATCAAATGGATATCGCTTGATGGATCTTCCATTGCCCGAAAAAACCCTGGCCGTAATGGTTAAGAGGAATAATAAGTACTTTATTCCTACTGGAACAACAGTTTTATGTGAGGATGATAAACTTTTAATTATAACCGACAACCATGAAATATTAATGGAAACGCTTAAAAATATGGGTATTAATAAATAAAAAAGGACAGGCTTTCACCTGTCCTTTGCGGTTCTGTATTTCGTTTGTGATTGAATTTTTTCGGTAACCTCTATTGAAACCTAAAACTTGCTTGTGATTTTTGTTGAAAATCTATAAATTTACAGCACTATTTCCAATCTTAACTAATACCTGAACCTATGAAATCCCCGACTGTGAAGAGTTGGGGTTTTCTTTTTGTAATAGACGACAAAAGTACCCATTCGTTTATGTACAAAGTGTTAAATTTTTATGTTTTTGGGCGATTTTAACCTTTTTTTGCGTTAGTTAGCTAAACGAGTGTTGAAATAAATGATTGAAAATCAGATTTCGGCGAATTGTTATTCAAGTAACAGTCCGGTGTTTTGGTAAGTATTTTTTTTATTTTAAAATTCATAAGGTCTCTTATTAAGTTGTTAGCTAATTCTTTATTAATCAGACAAGCACTTTGGTTATTATTGATAATTTTGTCAATTCAATATTTACCTAAAGTTTGAAAACCTTTAATCTAGAGTCTTGAACAGTGAGCGAGCAAAGTGATATAAATATTGTGGAAACCCCCCTGATGAAGCAGTATCTGAGCATCAAGCGTCAGCACCCCGATGCAATTTTACTCTTCCGTGTAGGCGATTTCTACGAAACATTTGGTGAGGATGCCATTAAAGCGTCCGAGATTTTAGGTATCACTTTAACTCGTCGTGCTAATGGTGCTGCACAGTACGTTGAATTAGCCGGATTCCCTCACCATGCATTGGACACATATCTTCCAAAACTTGTGCGTGCAGGCCAAAGAGTTGCCATTTGTGAGCAGCTTGAGGATCCCAAAAAGACAAAAACAATTGTAAAACGAGGTATCACAGAACTTGTAACTCCTGGTGTTTCCTATAACGATAATGTTCTTGAGCGCAAGGAGAATAACTTTTTGGCGTGCGTTTTCCTCGATAAAAAATTTGCCGGCGTTTCGTTCCTCGATATTTCAACAGGCGAATTTTACACATCCGAAGGTAGCATTGAGTACATAGACAAACTTCTCAATAACTTTAAACCCAAGGAGGTTCTGGTTGAGCGTGTTAAACAGCGCGATTTTATTGAGCATTTTGGCACAAAGCATTACACTACTAAACTCGACGAGTGGGCATTCAATGCCGATGCTGCTCGCGAAAAGTTACTGAATCATTTTAAAACCCAGTCGTTAAAAGGTTTTGGAGTAGATAATCTTACGTTAGGAATAATCTCCGCTGGTGCAATCCTATACTATTTAGATATAACCCAGCACCATCAGGTTGGTCATATCTCCAATATTTCCAGAATTGATGAGGATAAGTACGTTTGGATTGATAGGTTTACAGCAAGGAATTTGGAGTTGTTTACATCAATCAACGATAATGCTCGAACATTCATTGAGGTAATTGATAAAACCTCATCGCCAATGGGTGGGCGTTTGCTTAAACGCTGGGTTGCACTTCCTTTGAAGGATATCGATGCAATTAACGATAGGCTTAACGTTGTGGAGTACTTTACTCAGTATCCCGATGTTCGCGATTTAATGGTGGATAAAATACGCGATATTGGCGATATCGAACGTATTATATCCAAAGCTGCTGTGGGACGAATTACTCCCCGGGAGTTAATTCAACTCAAGAATGCCTTAACTTTGCTTGTTGACGTTAAGGAGGTTTGTGAGAACTCCAACGAAACAACTTTACTGCGAATTGGAGAGCAGATTAATCTTTGCCCAAGAATTAGGGACAGAATTGAACGGGAGATAGTTCCTGACCCACCAATGCAACTAAACAAGGGTAATGTTATTGCACGTGGATTTAGCCAGGAGTTGGACGAGTTGCGTGATATTATGACTACCGGCAAGGACTACCTTGTGGACCTTCAGCAACGCGAGGCAGAGCGAACAGGAATTCCTTCGCTTAAGGTAAGCTTCAACAACGTTTTTGGTTACTATATCGAGGTTCGCAATACGCATAAGGATAAGGTTCCACAGGACTGGATTCGTAAACAAACTTTAGTTTCTGCCGAACGTTATATCACTCAGGAGTTGAAGGAGTACGAGGAGAAGATTCTCGGTGCCGAGGAAAAGGTTGTTGAGATTGAGCAGGCTCTCTATCAAAATTTAGTTCACAGTTTGGGTGAGTATGTTGCTTCAATTCAGTTAAATGCATTTTTAGTTGCACAAATTGACTGTTTACTATCGTTTGCGTTATGTGCCGACCAGTTTAAGTATTCAAAACCTTCTGTAAATCAGGGAGAGGTTTTAGATATCAAACTAGGACGACACCCTGTTATTGAACGTATGCTTCCTGCCGGAAACGAGTACATTGCTAACGATGTTTACCTCGATTCCTCCGAGCAGCAAATAATAATTATCACCGGTCCAAATATGGCTGGTAAATCGGCTCTGTTACGCCAAACTGCTTTAATTGTGCTGATGGCGCAGATCGGATCCTTTGTTCCTGCTCAGGCTGCAAAAATTGGCGTGGTCGATAAAATTTTTACCCGCGTTGGTGCTTCCGACAACCTCTCACAGGGCGAATCAACCTTTATGGTTGAGATGCAGGAGGCGGCTAGCATTCTGAATAACCTCTCGAATAGGAGTTTAATCCTGCTCGACGAGATTGGCCGGGGAACGTCAACCTACGATGGAATTTCAATTGCTTGGGCAATTGTGGAGTATTTGCACGAGCATCCAAATTCAAGGGCAAAAACCCTGTTTGCAACGCATTACCACGAGTTGAACGAGATGGAAACAACCTTCAACCGTGTTAAGAACTACAATGTCTCCATTAAGGAGCTCGATAATACTGTAATCTTCCTTCGGAAATTGGTGCGTGGTGGCAGCGAGCATAGCTTTGGTATTCACGTAGCGCGCATGGCCGGAATGCCCCCAAGTGTTATTAAACGTGCTAACGAGATATTGGTTGAACTTGAACGGTCCCAGGAACGACAGCCTCTGCAAAAACCTGTTGCCGAATTAGGCACAAATAGGGAAGGGTATCAGTTAAGCATTTTTCAACTGGAAGACCCAGTGCTTAAGCAAATTCGTGACCAGATAAAAAATATCGATATCAACAATCTTACTCCAATTGATGCGCTTAACAAGTTGAATGATATCAAACGGTTAACTGGTTTGTAGTTTTTTAATCCCTGTAAGATTTATTTCAGCATCATTCAAGCCGACCTAAAAAGGGGTCGTGTATATTTTCATTATTGATTGCCCTGGTCTTTTCTTTAACTCAACCACAACCATAAATTTTTCGCAGCCAAACATGTTTATCTAAATCGTTTGCGACGCGCACATTTATGTCAAAAAACACTGCTAAAAAACATAAAAATTATAAACATATGTTTTATAGCATAAAAAATTACTTACCTTTGACCCCGGATTCTTATTTGGGACAAAATGATTAAAAAAATTTTGATTGCTAACCGGGGCGAGATTGCCGTCCGGGTTATAAGGTCGTGCCGCGAGATGGGAATTCTTTCCGTGGCTGTTTATTCCGATTCCGACCGCCGTGCAAAGCACGTACGTTATGCCGATGAGGCATACCACATTGGACCTTCACCTTCCAGGGAAAGTTACCTTAATGGCGACAAGATTATTGAAACCGCACTCAAGTGCGGCGCCGATGCAATCCATCCGGGTTACGGGTTTCTATCGGAGAATGCTGAGTTTGCTCGAAAATGTTTGGCTGCTGGGCTTATTTTTATTGGCCCAGACCCAAAAGCTATAACAACAATGGGCGATAAGATTACCGCCCGTCAAACTATGATTGCAGCAGGTGTTCCTGTTGTTCCTGGAACTCAGCAGAAGGTTGTCGATGCCGATGCTGTTCGTAAGATTGTCGGCGAAATTGGCTTGCCAATCATCATTAAAGCTTCCGCTGGTGGTGGCGGAAAAGGTATGCGCTTGGTGCGCAAGGAGTCCGATTTGATTTCGGCCCTTAAAATGGCACAGTCCGAGGCTTTATCATCGTTTGGCGACGATACAGTTTACATTGAGAAGTATGTGGAGCATCCGCATCATATAGAGTTTCAGATTTTGGCCGACAAGTTTGGCAATACCGTTCATCTTTTTGAGCGGGAATGCTCCATTCAGCGTCGTCACCAGAAGATGATTGAGGAAACTCCATCGCCATTTATTACTCCCGAATTGCGTCAGCAAATGGGCGAGGCTGCAGTAAAAGCTGCGCAGGCTGTTAACTACTTTGGTGCAGGAACCATTGAGTTTTTGGTTGATGCAAATCGGAACTTCTATTTCCTTGAGATGAATACTCGTCTGCAGGTTGAGCATCCTATTACCGAGCGTGTAACGGGTATCGATTTGGTGAAGGAACAAATACGTGTTGCGTCAAATCAACCTTTGTCGTTTAAACAGGAGGAAGTTTTCCAGCACGGTCATGCTATAGAGTGCCGTGTATCGGCCGAAGACCCATTTAATGGTTTTATGCCATCGCCCGGGTTAATACGCCATATCAGCGAGCCCAACGGCCTAGGAATTAGAACCGATGGTTATGTTTACGAGGGTTACGAAATTCCTATTTACTACGACCCAATGATTACCAAGTTAATCTCCTGGGGGCGTACCCGCGAGGAGGCTATCACACGTATGAAACGTGCTCTCTATGAGTATAAAATTACTGGAGTTAAAACTTCCATTCGCTTCCTTGAGCGCATAATGGATAACGACGATTTCCGTAATGGAATCTACAACACTCACTTTATCGACGAGCATATGGATGAGTTGATGTCCGAGGCACCTCGTGGTGGTCAAATATTCGAGGATATGGCTGTAATAGCAACATACTTTGATTATATCACCAAGATGGAGAAAGTTGCTATGAGCGATTTTACCGTTACCCAAAGTTGCGATAACTGGAAAACCTACGGTTTAAAAAAGAATTTACAAAGAATATAGACGACAGGAACTATAGCCTAAATACCGAAGATTATGGGATACGAAGTAAGGATTGGCGATAGACTTGCCAGTGTTAAGTTAATAAAACGTGATGGACAATACGCTACCATTGAAGTAGATGGAAAGCAATACGATATAGATATTGCAATGGTAGAGAACGGTGTTTACTCCATTCTACATAATGGACGCTCATTTAATATTGAGATTATTCCGGGCGATGGGCCAAAGAATTACTTTGTGAATTCGTATGTGAATTCTCACGAAGTGGAGATTATTGATGCTCAAAGCCGTTATATGATGAGCCGTAAATCGGCCGACGACCACTCAGCCGATAGAATTATTTCAACTCCAATGCCCGGTAGGGTTGTGAAAATACCAGTTACAGAGGGCGAGCCCGTTGCTAAAGGTGCAACTGTAATTACCATTTCGGCAATGAAAATGGAGAGCGAGTATAAATCTCCTATAGATGGAATTGTTAAGAAAATTCACGTTTCCGAGGGCGATAATATCAACGCAAATCAACCTTTAATTGAGATTGAATAAGTTTTTTGCGTATTCATTATTGTCATTTTGAGCGTAGCGAAAAATCTCTTTACGTTTTGAATGATAGGTTATGTGCGAGTTTACTTTTTTGATTTTAAAACTAACCCAATGAAAACCTTAGACGAACTATACCAAGAATTAGAACGAAGAAATAAAATAGCCGAGGAAGCCGGTGGTGCCGATAGAGTTGCAAAGCAGCACGAGTCCGGCAAGAAAACGGCCCGTGAACGTATTGTGGAATTACTCGACCCCGGTACATTTAATGAGTTCGACAAGTTTGTAACTCATCGTAATACCGACTTTGGAATGGCCGAAAATAAAATAGCCGGCGATGGTGTTGTTACAGGATATGGCAAGATTGATGGCCGTTTGGTTTACGTTTACGCATACGATTTTACAGTGTTTGGAGGGACCCTTAGCCGTGCTAATGCCGATAAAATCATCAAATTACAGCAATTGGCTATAAAGATGGGCGCTCCTATCCTTGGACTAAACGATTCCGGTGGTGCTCGCATTCAGGAAGGTGTTCAGAGTTTGGCTGGTTATGCCGAAATCTTTCATAATAACGTTAAAAGTTCGGGCGTTATTCCCCAAATCACTTGCATTATGGGACCTTGCGCTGGTGGAGCCGTTTACTCACCTGCGCTCACCGATTTTATTGTAATGGTAAAGGATTCCAGCTATATGTTTGTAACTGGGCCCGATGTAATTAAAGCGGTAACCCACGAGGAGGTAACCAAGGATGAGCTTGGAGGAGCAGTTACGCATAATGCCAAGAGCGGTGTTGCACATTTTATTGCCGAGAACGATGAGCAAGCGCTAATGCTTATCCGCGAGTTGATGAGTTTTCTGCCTGTAAACAATATGGAGGAGCCTCCGGTTGTTCCTACAACCGATGATATTACACGCGAGGACGAATCGTTGCAAACATTAATTCCTGCAGATCCAAACAGACCCTACGATATAAAAGATTTGATTACAACTGTAGTCGACGACAAGAACTTCCTTGAAGTTCAACCATTGTATGCAAAAAACATTGTAATTGGCTTTGCCCGAATGGCTGGACATAGCGTGGGTATTGTGGCGAATCAACCCGCACACCTAGCAGGTGTATTGGATATCGATGCTTCGGTTAAGGCGGCACGATTCATCCGTTTCTGCGATGCCTTCAATATTCCATTAGTTACTTTTGTTGATGTTCCCGGATTTTTACCCGGTGTAAATCAGGAATCGAATGGGATTATTAAGCACGGCGCAAAGTTGCTATACGCCTATTCGGAGGCCACAGTACCAAAAATTGCACTTATTACACGTAAAGCGTATGGTGGAGCATACTGCGTAATGTCAAGCAAGCAGGTTGGTGCCGATGTAAACTTTGCTTACCCGATGGCCGAAATTGCAGTGATGGGCCCTGAAGGCGCAGTGAATATTCTTTATCGAAGTAAAATTAATGACGAGGAAAGTCGTCAGGGGTTGATTGATGAGTATCGTGAGAAATTTGCTAATCCATACAGGGCTGCAGAGCTGGGTTATGTTGATGAGGTTATATACCCTCGTCAAACCCGATATAAAATAATCCAAGCATTGGAAATGACCCGTAGCAAGAGTTTGCTAAACCCTCCGCGTAAGCATGGTAATATTGTTCTATAGGTTCAATGGATAGTGATGTTGTATGCAAATTAGATTAAAATAGAGAGATTCCGCACCTGTTGCTGAATCTCTTGCTTCTTTACACTAAAATGGAAATTGAAAGTATATTCGATAACAATAAGCGGTGGATTGAGGAGAAACTCAAGGATGATAAGGACTACTTCAAGAACTTATCGTTAGGTCAGAGTCCAAAAATACTTTATATTGGATGTTCCGATAGTAGAGTAACTGCCGAGGAACTAATGGGCGCCAAACCAGGCGAGATTTTTGTTCATAGGAATATCGCTAATATGGTGCCCAACTCCGATATCAATGTAATGTCCGTTATATCCTATGCCGTAACTCACCTTAAAGTCGACCATATTGTTGTGTGTGGACACTACTACTGTAATGGTGTTCAGGCATCAATGCAGTCGGCCGATTTGGGAATTCTCAACCCTTGGTTAAGGAATATCCGCGATGTGTATCGCCTACATCGTAAGGAGTTGGATTCGATTCAAAATCCCGATGAGAAGTATAATCGGTTGGTTGAACTGAATGTGCAGGAGCAGTGCGTGAATGTAATAAAAACACCCGATGTTCAGAGGGCCAACAAGGAGAGGGGACTTAAGGTTCACGGCTGGGTATTCGACATTAACACAGGAAAACTCATCGATTTAAAAATTGACTTCGAAAAAATACTCCGAAGCATAATGGAGATTTACAGAATAGTGTAGTGTTGCTTGAACAAATTGTAATAATTTTAGTTTTTACACTAAAATTATAACGAAATAGAGTTAGAGATGAGAATTACTTACATACTGTTTTTAGGTTTGCTTTTTTCAACCAAGCTATTAAATGCCCAGCACACAGAAGAATCGGAGCACTCGCACCATAAGAATGAGATAGGAATTGCTAATTCTCCAGTGTTTCTATTAAAAGAGAAGGAGTTTGCTTATGGTCTACATTTACATTTTATTAGGAACATACACCATTCAAAATTTGGAATAGGATTAGGCTACGAAAGAATTTTTGATGAACACAAGCATAACACTATAGGCATAGTTGGTAGTTATAATCCAATCGATAGAGTTTTTGTTAACATATCTCCAGGGGTTTCATTTGAAGATAGCGGTCATTCGGGGGTTCATTTTGCGTTTCACCTAGAAACCACATACGATTTTGAATTTAAAAACTTCCACTTGGGTCCTGCTTTAGAGTTCGCCTATGGAAAGGAGGATTATCATATTAGCATTGGACTACACATTGGGTTTGGATTCTAATTGTTTTTTGTCTGTGGATAACTAGTTCATCTCCAAATTTACTATCGACCATTTGAGCACCAAAAATCGCATATCGAACTAAAGTCATTATCTTTGGCTTTCAAATCTTTTTTCTGATGCGGTTATCTGGTAAAAAGGCATTAATCATTACATACTATTGGCCACCATCGGGCGGAGCGGGTGTTTTTAGGTGGTTGAAATTTGTTAAATATTTCCGTGCTTATGGCTGGGAGCCAATTATTTATACACCTGAGAATCCGGAAGCTCCGGCAGTAGACGAATCCTTGCTTAAGGATATACCAGATGGTATAGAGGTTATTAAGTCTAGAATTTGGGAGCCATACAATATCTATAAATTTATTACAGGCAAAAGAAATCAACGTATAGGTGTTAGCTTTGTCTCTCAGGGCAAAAAAAAGGGTTTTCTACATGGCTTCATGGTGTGGTTAAGGGGGAATTTGCTTATTCCTGATCCAAGAGTATTCTGGGTACGTCCATCGGTAAGGAAGCTTGAGAATTATATTAAGCAGAATAACATTGAGGCGATAATAACAACAGGTCCACCGCATTCAATGCATCTTATAGGCCTTAAGTTAAAGAAAAGGTTAAATATTAAGTGGATTGCCGACTTCAGGGATCCTTGGACAAATATCGATTTTTATAAGGAGTTAAAACTTACATTTATTGCCGACAGAATTCATCATCGGTTGGAAAAAAAGGTAATTGGTTCAGCAGATGCAATTCTTGTTGTGTCCGAACAAATGAAACAGGAGTATCTACATTTAAATCCTAAAAGAATAGATGTTATAACCAATGGTTACGACGAGGAAGAGGTTTCCTCTGGCCCTACAAGGTTGGATAGTAAATTCAGTATTGCTCACGTTGGCACTTTGAATGCTCCTCGAAATCCAAATATTTTGTGGAAAGCGCTATCGGAACTGCTTACTGAGATGCCTTCGCTAAAGGATGATTTGTTAATAAGACTAGTTGGTCAGGTGGATTTTTCAGTTAGAGAATCTCTAAAGGAGTTGAACTTAGATCAATTTTTTGAACATATTGAGTTTTTAAAGCACGACGAAGCTATTGCATTACAAAAACAATCGCAGGTTTTACTCCTTGTAGTGAACAATACACCTAACGCTTCGGGCATACTTACTGGCAAATTCTTTGAGTACCTAGGGTCGGGTAGAGTTGTCTTTGGTGTTGGCCCTAGTAATGGTAATTTATGCGATATTTTGACAAAGACAGGTGTAGGAGAGATGGTTGATTATAACGATCTGAAAAAAGCAAAGCAGATCATCACCAACTATTATTACTCCTATAAATCGAATAACCTGTACCCCAAAGTTGGAAATATTGAGGAATATTCGCGAAGGAGCCTTACAGGCAAGATTATAGAAGTTATTGAGAAAGTATAATTTTATGGCTAAAATACTTACAGTTGTTGGGGCACGTCCTCAGTTCATAAAAGCGGCGGCGGTGAGTCGTCAACTCAGCAAACACGGAATTTCCGAGTTAATTGTCCACACCGGTCAGCATTTCGACGATAACATGTCCGATGTATTCTTTCGCGAAATGGAGATTCCAAAACCAGCCTATAATCTTGAGATCAATAGCTTAGGTCATGGAGCAA
>WBUV01000480.1 GCA_008933525.1 Bacteroidales bacterium
GAATAAATACACCGGTAAATTACTGTTTTCAAGGAGTGTGTATCCAATTTTATTGGAAACGTCTACGTTATAGTATTTAATAATATATGAAAGGAGTAATGCGAGTAAAGGAGTTTCAATCGCATTAATAATCATATATTGCGAATTGGCTAGTTTTGATAGTACATCACGCTTAACAAATATTCTGAGTTGTTTAAACCAGTTCGGAATTTTAAAATGAATTTTTGGCAGTTCGTGTTGAGATTCATTTGCCTTTAATGTTTCGGGGAAAAATCGTTTAAAATGTAGGTTCCATTCCGAAGGGTTTATTTTCCTAGCACGAGTTGGGTTTCCATACTCATCGAGTACCTTCGCTTCAACTATGTTGAATATTTGTTCAGGGTTCACATTACCACAAAGTGTACATTCACTTTCGTTCCAGTTAGCATGCTGAACTCTGGATTTGTAGTATATGATTGATTCTATTGGATCGCCATTATAGATTAGGTAACCGCCTGTATCAAGGATTAATAGTTTGTCGAACATTTTAAAAATGTCCGAAGATGGTTGGTGAATAACCACAAACACTAACTTACCCTTGAGGGTTAATTCCTTTAAAAGGTCAAGGATGTTTTCCGAATCTCGAGAACTAAGCCCTGAAGTGGGCTCATCGAGGAACAGAATGGCCGGTTCGCGGATTAACTCTAACGCGATATTTAATCTTTTGCGCTGGCCTCCACTAATTTTCTTGTTAAGCGGAGAACCTACTTTCATATCTTTAATCTCATATAATCCTAGACTCATCAGCATTTTGTTAACTGCATCATCTAGTTCATCTGAGTTGTAATTATCGAAACAAAGTTTAGCGTTGAAGTATAGGTTCTGATATACAGTTAATTCTTCGATTAGAAGGTCGTCCTGCGAAACAAAACCAATCTGCCCCTCAACTAAATTCTTTTGGTTGTGTATATCAATACCATTAATACAAACCTTTCCGAGCGAAGGAGCTTCGCTACCATTTAAAACATTAAGCAATGTGGATTTGCCGGCACCCGATGCGCCCATAATACCCACAAGATGTCCCGACTCCTCGGTGAACGACATATGATGTAGCCCTGTTTTTCCACTTTTAAATCGGAATTCAATTCCCTGGACATCGAATACGATTTTTTCTTTAATCTTATCTTGGGCAAAACGGCCAACTATATCGCTGAAATAAATTGGTTTTATTTTTGAGTTCCTAATGGACGATCCATTATTGAGGACAAAGATTTTATCGTTCTGAACTAAATGGCCATTTAGGTATAACTCATGATTGCCTTTATAACGAAGAAAGAGTATGTTGGCCGATTCTACAAAAACGATTTTTATTTCATCGAGAATATTCTCAGAGTAAATATGCTTAATTCCTAATTTCTCATAATGTTTGTCATTATTTACAACTAGGATATTGGGATGTGGGAGTATTTGTTCAAAAGGGTTAAGAACAAAATCGCGGAGCAAGGTGAATTCAGTTTCTGGAATGTAAAATGTTTCAGATACAGTCGAAATGAATGCCATTTCTTGTTCTGTTACTTCTCCTTCCTCTGGTTTAACAAATTCGAGCAAACGGATCAAAACAACAACTTTTTGCTGTTGGATTAGCTCCTCGTTAATTTGTGAGCAAATTTTTAGAACCCGAACAGAACTGGATGATGTTCTCTTTTTTGATTTAGACTTCTCGCTTTGTTTTTCTTGGTATAAATTGTAGTAGTAATCGAATACCTTTAGGTATTCAGTAACAAGTTCCTGGTTAAGCTGATTTTTAAGAAATTCTTCAACAACCCTGCGCCTATCACTATAATCGCTGCCTTCTGGTTCGTCGCCTGTTACTGGGCGAGCAATAATTGCAAACAGTTGCATTAAGGCTTTAAGGATGGACTCGCTCATTTAGGTTGAATTAAAGTTACAGATTACTGTTTGTAACCAATGAGTAGCATTACATACCCCGGAATAAATTTTGGATTTTTAACATCAACCTGAATAATACAGGTTACTGTCGATGTAAATTTAAAGTCCCAAAATGGAGAATAATCAAAACTTTCGTTGGTGAAAAGCAGGTTCTTGTCGGTATCAAAAACAGAGAAAACCAACTTGCCCTTACGTATGTTGGTACATGCAACTACGCGATATGTGTTATCACCAAAGAAAGTTGTTCGGAATTCAATTTTCTGATCGGGTTTTAAGGGTGCAAAGTATTCTTGCCCATCGGTAATGTACTCGGGCGGAAAATAGAGAGAACAAATATTTTCTAATTGTTCTATCTGAGCATTACTAATGCTTGGCGCTAACACAATAAACGATATCAATATTAAAAGTTGCTTGAGCATAAGTTCAATGTTATTCGACAATTTTGTTACGAAGAGCCCCAATCTTTTTACTAATAATCTGAATATGATATTCCGACATTATTACTCTTGATTGACTATTGATAATTATAAGATTATGTTCCGGGTCAATTTTAGGCTCCCTGTAAGTATAAGAGTAAATAACTCCATCAAATTCGTATGCAATGTCAATTAAGTCATCTATAA
>WBUV01000023.1 GCA_008933525.1 Bacteroidales bacterium
ACTAGAACTTTGGATGGGAAACCTGGGCCAAATTATTTTCAGAACCGAACCAACTATGAGATAAAAGCAAGTTTCGACCCTCGAACAGGTGTGCTCTCGGGTTCCGAAATTGTAACTCTCGATAATAACAGCCCCGATACTTTGAAGGCCTTAGTGGTACGCTTGTACCAAAATCTCTATAAACCAGAGGTCATGCGCCAAACCCCTGTTGAGCCAACCGATATTGGCGTTGCTGGGGTTGATGTGCAAAAGGTAAGCATTAATGGGGTTGAGATTCCTGCAAGCAAATTGCGTTACAGAGAAACCAATATGATTGTTCCAATCCCTTCCAAATTAAGTCCAAAATCGGGCCTTAAAATGGAGGTTAACTGGAAGGTAAACCTTCCGAATAAAACATTACTAAGGATGGGCCGTTACGATTCCACATCGTACTTTGTGGCTTACTGGTACCCTCAAATTGCCGTTTACGACGATATTATGGGTTGGAGCGCTGAGCCTTATACTGGACTTTATGAGTTCTATAATGAGTATGGAAATTTTGATGTACAGATAACTCTTCCAAAAGATTATATTGCCTGGGCCACTGGCGAGTTGCAGAATTCACAGGCACTTTTCACCGATGAGATAAATAAGCGAATCGATTTAGCAAAAAAATCCGATGATGTAGTAAGAATTATCACCCCCGAGGATTATCACTCAAAAAAAGTGCTTAAAAATAGTTCAGAGAATACGTGGCATTTCAAAGCTAATAATGTTTCGGACTTTGCATTTGGCGTTAGCGACCACTATATCTGGGATGCCACAAGTGTTGAGGTCGATTCAAAAACCAAGCGTCGCGCCATGGCTGGTCATATCTATAAAATAGACTCTAAGGCAGGCGAGGGCGTTGCGGCCATTGCCCGTAGGACAATTGAGCGATTATCAACGGATTTGCTTGGCGTTCCTTACCCATACCCTCACAATACTATTTGGGAAGGCGATGGTGGAATGGAGTTCCCAATGATGTGTAACGATGGCCCCTCGGATCAAAAAGCTTTTGAGGTTTTTGTAACCTCACACGAGGTTAGCCATAGTTATTTTCCTTTTATGGTTGGAACTAATGAGATACTTTACGGATGGATTGATGAGGGATTAATCACTTTTATTCCTAAAGAAATTGAGAAGGAGTACGGGAACGATAATCCTCATTACTACATTAATGCATATAGCCAGCGAACAATGGGCTCGGTAAACGATATTCCGCTTTCAGTTCCTACAACGCATCTTACTGGCGCAACCTACTTTATGCAAAA
The DNA here is from genome assembly GCA_008933525.1 of Bacteroidales bacterium. GTDB lineage: Bacteria > Bacteroidota > Bacteroidia > Bacteroidales > Tenuifilaceae > SB25. The sequence goes on from WBUV01000023.1 coordinate 1,293, forward strand.
CTATGGGCGTGCTGCAATCGGATTCTACTTTTTGCACGATATGTTAGGCAAGGACATGTTTCGCAAGGTATTTCAGGAATTTATTTACCGATGGGAGAGCAAGCACCCAACCCCAACCGATTTGGCTTTAACGTTGAACTCTGTTACAGGTCAAGACTGGGCATGGTATTGGAATCCTTGGTTTTACGAGAGCGGTTATGCGGATTTGGCCTTGGAGAATGTAACTGTAAAGAATAACGAGTTGAGTTTAAATGTTGCCAAAAAAGGGAAGTATCCAGTGCCTGTTAAGTTGCTAATTACTTTTACCGATAACACTACCGAAGTGGTGTACAATTCTGCAATTGTCTGGAAAAATTCCGATAAGTGGAATTTCAAGCAAAAGTTCAGTAAGCCCATTAGCAAGGTTGAATTAGGTGACAAGGATATTCCCGATGCGTATCTTGGAAATAATATATATTCTGCAAAGTAGATAAAATAAAAAGTAAAGAATTATTTGATAAAACCTCAATCGATTTGATTGGGGTTTTTCTTTGCATTTGTGTTTTGATGTTTTAAAACAGTTGTGAAAAATAACGAAATGGAATTTTGAATGGTGGTTGCGATTGTTTTTTAACTTTCTTTGCCTTAAATTACTAAACCACAAATACCTAAACACGAATGAAAGAGCACTTGTATGATATGTTGATGGAGCGTGCAGAACGCTTTGGTTCGCGCGAGGTTTTTAGATTTAAAAAGACTAACAGTGCCGAGTACGGAAGTATTAGTTGGACAGAAGTGGCAGGCAAAGTAAAGGCAGTGTCAAGTGCATTATACACTCTAGGTTTTAGGCATGGCGATAATGTTGGTATTTTTAGCGATAATAAGCCAGAATGGACAATATCTGATTTTGGCATCCTTGGAGTTCGTGGAGTTGTAGTTCCTTTTTATGCAACTTCGTCGAAACAGCAACTAAAATATATTGTCGATGAAACCAAAATGAGGTTAATTTTTGTGGGTAATCAGGAGCAGTACGAAAAGGCTTTGTGGCTTCTGGATAATACAGAGACAGTTAAAACTATTGTTGTTTACGATTCAAGTGTAATACTCAATAATGATAAATGTATTGCGTGGGATGCATTTTGTGAATTAGGAAGTAGCAACAACAATTCCGGAGTTCTTGCTGATATCATGAAAGAGGCTCAATCGGAGGATTTGGCTACAATCATATATACATCAGGAACCACCGGAGAGCCCAAAGGCGTTATGCTTGATCATGCTACATTCTTTTATTGTTTTCAAATTCACGACGAGCGCTTAGATGTTGTTGAGAGCGATATGTCGGCGTGTTTTTTACCGCTGAGTCATGTTTTTGAGCGCACATGGACATACTTTATCCTTTACCGCGGGGCATCCAATGCATACATCGATAATCCTAGGGAAATAGTTAAGTATTTGCCTGTAATTAAGCCAACCCTGATGTGTACAGTTCCTAGGTTTTTTGAAAAAACCTACGAGGGTATTCAACTTGAACTTTCAAAATGGCCCACAATAAAACAAAATATATTCAACTGGGCTATTGCTGTAGGTCATAGGCGTTCCGAGTTTTTATGCAAAAACCAGAATATTCCAACAGGGTTAAAATTCAAATATGCACTAGCCAATAAGCTTGTGCTTAAAAAGTTAAGGGGTGTTTTTGGTGGTAATATAAAGTTTATGCCTTGCGCAGGTGCCGCAATTAGTCCAAAGCTATTACGATTTTTCCATGCTGCAGGCATCTTTGTAAATTATGGATACGGTGCAACTGAAACTACAGCAACAGTGTCGTGTTTCAAGGAAAAAACATATGATTTTGATACTTGCGGATCAATTATGCCCGGTATTCAAGTTAAGATAAGCGATCAGGGAGAGATTTTAGTTAAAGGTAGTACTGTATTTAAGGGTTACTATAACAAACCGGAAGTTACCCAGAAATCGCTAATAGATGGTTGGTACCACACAGGCGATCAGGGCTTTATTACCCCTTCAGGTAATTTGGTGATGCAGGATAGAATTAAAGATTTGATGAAGACTTCTGTGGGTAAATATGTTTCGCCACAAAAAATTGAGCTACTTTTTGGGCAAGATCCATTCATTGAGCAAGTTATTGCAATAGGCGATAACAGAAAATATGTTACTGCACTTATTGTTCCTTCGTTCGAAATGCTTAAAAAGGAGGTAGAAAAATTGGGAGTTGCCACTAGTGATAATAAGGATTTGGCAGCCAATGAGATTGTTAACGTGTTTTATACTAAAAGGTTGGAGAAAATTCAGGAAGATTTTACACCGTACGAGAAGGTTGTAAAGTTCAAACTTCTTTCAGAGCCATTTAGTATCCAAAATGGATTGCTTACCAATACTCTTAAGGTTCGCAGGAACGAACTTATAAAACTCTACAGCAGGGAGATTGAAGAAATGTACTCAGCGTGATAATTTCCAGCGCCTATGTGACCAAAGCCAGTTTTCTGGCTTTTTTAGTATTACCGATTCCAGCTTGCGAGCATAGAGTTCTGTTATGACGCCTTCTCCAAGTTCTTTCGGTTTATTTGTTAATACAGTTAGTTCAACTGTATAGAATCCACGTTTTACGCGTTGAACATCAACATAAACCACCGGAAGATTATTGTTGGTCGAATGCTTTTCCAAACCATGTAGGAATGCTGTATCTCTATTAAGAAATTTAATCCAAATAGCCCTATCCTTATATCGTTTGGGCATACCTTGATCCGATGCCATTAAAAATATTGTAGGAGTTTTGCTGTACTTTTCAAAGGTTAACGAGGTTTCCTTTATAGATGCAAGTGTAGTCCCAAAACGAGAACGACTCCATCGAACAAACCTATCAATATATACATTGTTTAATGGTTTGTAAAACGCAACGGTGTTGTAATGCGATTGTAAACTTGCCGACATGCTGCCCCATTCCCAATTGCAGTAATGGCCTGTAACTGCTATAAAACTTTGGTTTGTTGCATAAAACTGATCAAGTATTTCTGGGTTAACAATTTTATGTCTGTAAATTACTTGGTTGCGGGTCATTGTAAAGGCTTTAATGCTCTCGAGGAATATGTCAGAAAGGTTAAGGTAAAATTTCGAAACAATTTTCTTCACTTCATCTTTCGTCATTTCGGGAAAACAGCCATTTAAATTTTGAGTAACAATTCTTTTTCTGTAGCCGAAAATTCGGAACACAAAAAATTTATTAATGTATGAGAAACCATACATTACTGGGAACGGAAGTATTCCTATGAATACCACCGCAATAAAAAAAAGAAAGGCGCCAATTAGTTGCATTTTCGAGTGTGTTATAAGTCCTAAACACGGCTGCAAAATAGAAAATAATTATAACAATTTACAACTTATAAGAATATTTGGGAGATAGCGAAATGGACTTCTGGCAAACCTTATAACTTATCCATTAAACATTACAAAAAAATTATTCATACTTTACTCACTAGAAACTTAACCGTAAGAGAAAATAAAACTGTTAATACTCTCATATCATGTGTTTTATTCCAAATTGAATTATGGATAAAACAATTGGTATGTTTTGTTGAATGAGACAATTTGATATTGGTTACTTTTGAGCCACAGATTTTTAAAATGTTTTTTACGTTAATGACTATATTTCAATAGGTTGAGGGGTATGAAGAAGTTTTTTGCACTTAGTTTAATTATTTTATTGTTTGATTCATTGTTCGGACAATTTTCCGATTCTTTTAATTACCAGGCCATTATTAGAGGCTCCAATGGTCAGGTACTTCCAAATAAACAACTATACTTAAGGGTTGGCATACTGCAAGGAAGTATGAGTGGCAATGAGTTGCATTCTGAGGTTTTTGCAACTACTTCGAGCGAAATGGGATTGGTTAATGTAGAGATCGGAAGTGTGAATAAACAAAGCTTTCAAAGTATTAACTGGAGCAATGCACCTTATTATTTGAAAATCGATATTGATTTAAATGATGGAAACGGCTTTCTTACAATGGGTACATCAAAATTGCTGTCGGTTCCATTTGCATTATTTGCAAAGAATGCCCAAAATGTAGTGGAGAACGACCCAGTTTTTTCGAATCATTCTGCTAAAAGCATTACATCTTCTAATATTAATGCTTGGAATTCGGCTTATTCGTGGGGCGATCATTCCGATGCAGGCTATCTAAAAAATTTTAGCGAATCCGATCCGCATTTTAATGCACACCCTGTTAAGAATATCACAAATCAAGATATTTCATCATGGAGCGAGGCCTATTCGTGGGGTGATCATTCCGATGCGGGCTATCTAAAAAATTTTAGCGAATCCGATCCGCATTTTAACGCACATCCTGTTAAGAATATCACAAATCAAGATATTTCATCATGGAGCGAGGCCTATTCGTGGGGAAATCATTCAAATGCTGGGTATTTAAAGAGTTTTACGGAGATTGATCCGGTTTTTGCATCTCATCCATCTAAAAGTATAACTGGTCCAAATATAGCCAGTTGGAATACAGCTTATAGCTGGGGAAATCATCAAGGGCTATATCGCTTGGCTTCATATGTTCCTTCGTGGACTGAGATAACCGAAAAACCAAATTTTTCAACGGTTGCAACATCTGGAGACTATGACGATCTCACGAATAAGCCAACTGGTAATAATGTTGGCGATATGCTTTATTGGAACGGTAGCGCTTGGGTATCAATTCCTGTTGGGCAACCCGGTCAGTATTTGCAGTTAAATTCGTCAGGTATTCCTACATGGAGCGGAGCAGCGTATGCGAGTTTAAGCACAAGTAGCGTTACAAGTATTACATCATCTACTGCCGTGAGTGGTGGAAATATTACAACCGATGGAGGATCATCGATAACCGCTAGAGGTGTGTGCTGGAGCACTAATCCTAATCCAACTATTAATAATTCCAAAACAAACGATGGGGTAGGAGTTGGAGCTTTTACAAGCAATATTACTGGTTTAATTGCAGGTACAACATATCATGTTCGTGCTTATGCAACAAATTCGTTTGGAACATTCTATGGCAATGATCTATCATTTACAGCTCAAATACAATTACCTTCAGTAACCACTGGAAGTGTAGCAGATATCTCAACATCATCGGCAACATGTGCAGGAACCGTAAATTCTGCAGGTAGTTCCTCTGTTACTGAGAGAGGTATTTGCTGGGGAACATCTTCTAACCCAACAATTGCAAATTCAACAATTACAAGTGGAAATGGAACGGGTTCCTATAGTTGCAATTTAACAGGACTAACAGCAAATACAACTTATTATTACAGAGCATATGCGACTAACTCAGGAGGAACGGCCTATGGTGTTAGCATTTCATTTACTACCGCAGCTGTAACTGTTGTTGATAATTCACACATATTGCTTGGAAATCCAAGTAATGCAACGTCCGATATTGCAAATGAGAATAACTATTTAATGGAGAAAGATCAGTATTCAATATCATACAATAACTCTAAACTTACGCCTAATTGGGTTAGTTGGCATTTATACTCGGGTGATATTGGAAGTACTTCTCGCCAGGATAATTTTAGAGCCGATACAGATTTGCCCTCAAGTTGGTATAGTGTAGGGTCGAGCGATTTTCAGTATGCAACTTATGGTTTTGACAGAGGGCATATGTGTCCAAGTGCAGATAGAACTTTAACTGTGGCTGATAATTCAGCCACCTTTTTAATGACCAATATGATTCCACAAGCGCCAAACAATAATCAGCAAACGTGGCAGAATCTTGAGACTTACTCGAGAGCATTGGTTGATGCTGGCAATGAACTTTACATTATTAGTGGCCCACATGGTCAAGGAGGATCAAGCGCTAAGGGCACCTTTAATTCAATAAGTGTCAATTCTGGTGCAAACTCAATCACTGTTCCAAATAAGACATGGAAAATAATAGTTGTTCTTCCTAATGGCGATAACGATTTGAGTAGAATTACAACTTCAACCAGAGTTATTGCAGTGGTTATGCCTAATGATCAAACCTGTAATAGCAAACCTTGGTACGATTACCGAGTGAGCGTTGACTCACTTGAAACCTTGACAGGTTACGATTTCCTATCGAATGTCTCAACTACAATCCAGAATTTTATTGAGGCCAATGTCGATAATGTTACAATTTAATTATTGATTTCTTTTTTGTTTTCCACAGAAAACATTATTAAGAAATTGTTATCAGTCAGTTTGCTTTTGCCGGAATATTTACCGGAAAAGTATCATTATATAACTTAATGAGCCATTCAATTTCCATTTCTGATATCTATTCAAATTTAAAAACATTTGACATTAAACACGTTATTTAATATATTTGGTTTTCATCAATAACTACTTAATGCCCTATCGGAATGATGAGAGCCCTTTATATACTTTGTTTAGCTTTTATGTTTGGCAATTTATTGACATCCTGTTATACACGAGAGTTGTACTACTCTTTTGAACCATCTCGCGGAGGTGTAACTGTTGGTGAATCATACTACTACCTTGCTCAGGTAAGAGAGTATAGAATGCCTATAGGCATTAGCCGATTTCCCGATGGAGGTATGTCAAAGGAGACCCGACAGGTATTTGGGTTATTCAGAACGGATAGCGTTCAAAATAAAACATTTCTTGTTTACACTATGCCAAGTATTTATGGTTGGCCAGTTCGTTACTCAACACGTTTCGATAAGAATGAATCGTTTATAGTTTTTGGAATTAGTAATGTTAGTTTCCCCGATTCTCTGGATGGAATTTATCTTTTCAACTTTAAAAATAATCTTATTAAAAAGTTCTCCAGCAATAAAGCGTTACCCACAATCTCTGATTTGGGACAAATAGCTTATTGTGTCGAGAATAAGTTGTCCATCGATGATTTAGATGGGACTAACCTCTTCTCATATATCTTGAATGAGAAGCCTGTTTTTGTTGACTGGAAGAATCCCGACGAAATATTAATATTTAACTCAAACCCATTCAGAGTTCAAGTTATCAGATTATCTACTGGTAAAACTACATTAACTAGCATTGAGTATCCTAGTAATTATGGACAAGAGATTACTAAGTCGGATATTATAAAGGTATTTAACTCATCAATTCCCGATTTGAAAGTATTTTTAAAATAGCCAGGGTGTATTCTTTCAACGGACAATGTTAATGTCGAAAATTTAATCTAATTAAAACAATAAACTTTGGTTTGATTTTTGTTGGCTAAAGGTTCAACAAGCTAATAGCCGTTTGCTCAAATATTCCAAAATAGGATTGAAGGCTAATAATTGTAAACCTAAAACCTTAACAATATGAAACTACAAAAACTTACCCCAAAGTATTCAATCATTATCATAGCAATGTTGCTATCGTTCATTGGATGTGAGAAGGATGATGAAAAAATTGTTGAGCCCACAATGCCTTCAGCAGAGGTCTTTTCTTTAGGATCAAATACTGTTACAATTAAAAGTGATCTTATTGAGAGCAAAAGTCCAATTCTATCAGCAGGGTTGTGCTGGGGTACTAACCCTAATCCAACAATTGCCAATGCTAACATTTTTGCATTTTTGAGCGATAGCGCAATGTATTGTCGTGTTGAGGATTTGAGTCCCAATACTACATACTATGGGAAGTTTTATGCATTTAATAGTGATGGAGTCTGGTATGGAGACGAGTTCAGTTTTACTACTAATTCTAATGCTACTGATATTGACGGTAATGTTTATAATACAGTTAAAATAGGTGATCAAGTTTGGATGGTGGAGAACCTCAAGACTACTAAATTTAATGATGGTGCAGATATTCCCTATATTAATTCAGACTGGAGCAACTTACAAACTTCTGGCTATTGTTTTTATGATTTTTCGGCTGACAATAAAGCTCTTTACGGAGCGCTGTATAACTGGCCTGCTGTAAATTCAAGCAAACTTTGTCCTAATGGCTGGCACATACCTTCCGATTCAGAGTGGAACACACTCATAAATTATTTAGGTGGTGAGGCTTATGCAGGGAGTTTTATAAAGCATTCTGCTTTAACTTCGTGGACTTCGTCGAGTTCTACATCAAATAATTTTTCTGGATTTTCTGCATTACCAAGTGGATCGTCTTCAGGTGTTGTAGGGAATTTTATTGGAAAAGGTTCTGAAGCTATTTGGTGGACATCAACCGTTGATTTTAATTTAAATCCTGAGCATGGTTACAATATTTATCGGGCTACTACAAATGGGAGTCCTTCAGTAATACGAAATGGTTTTCTTTCTAGTGCTGGAAGCGGTATCTTTTTATCAGTTCGTTGTATTAAGAATTAGTCATTCCTTATATATGTGAAAAGAAGACCGAGTTTTAACTTGGTCTTCTTAATTTTTTATAAAAGCACCTAAATCGATTTAGATATTTTTATATATTTGTTGCAAACAAATGTGGATTGATGAAAAAGCAGAGAGTTTCGTTGGACGATATTGCCCGTAGCGTGGGAGTTTCGAAGGCGGTGGTTTCGTTGGTGATGAACGGGAAGGCTGAACAGTATGGAATATCAGAACGGACTCGAATTAGGGTACTCGATAGGGCTAGGGACTTGAACTATAAACCCAACCAGTTAGCCCGTGGACTTAGGCTTGGGTATACCAATACTATTGGACTAATTGTTTCCGATATTTCCAATAGTTTCTACGCAGCAATAGCTCGTAATATTGAAGATTTGGCTGCCAGCGTTGGTTCCAATGTGATTATTTGTAGTACCGACGAGGATATTGAAAAGGAACGAAAATTAATTAAGCTATTGCGGAATAGGCAGGTCGATGGAATTATCCTATCATCATCGCAAGAAAATGCTGAGGAGCTGAGGAATTACTACTCCGATGGGTTGCCTTTGGTGCTTATCGATAGGTGTTTCGAAAATTCTGGAATTCCATCGGTGGTGGTCGATAACTTTAATGGAGGCAAACAGATTGCCGAACATCTTTCCAAGTCTGGTTTTCAAAAACCAATGGTTTTAACACTTTCAACATCGCATATATCAACAGTAAAGCATAGGGTTGAGGGCTATAAATATGCTTGGCAACAAAAAGGTGTAAAGATTGATACCGTTGAGATTCCTTTTGGTGATATCAGCGGAGCAGTGAGCGAATTGCTAATGACCCGATTTAAGCAAAACTTCATGCCTGATTGTCTTTTTGCGGTAAACAATAATCTAGCAACAGCAGTATTGCAGTCGTGTAACAACTTGGGGATTAGAATTCCTGAAGATATGGCCTTAACCTGTTTCGACGATTTACCTTACTTCAGTTTTATTAAACCTTCGGTAACGGCTGTTTCGCAGCCAATCTCCGACATCTGCACTCAAGCATTTGAAATATTGATGCATCAAATTAAGCAAGAGGAAATTGAGGGATTAGGTAAATTAAGTGTTTTATCAATAGTTTTGAATATAAGGGATTCTTCTCGCTTTGTCATTCCGAGCGATAGCGAGGAATCTAAAATACTTAAGGATAAGTGATTGGCAATATAGATGCTTCGCTATCGCTCAGCATGACAAGAAATTAAAGTATAATAAAAACCTAAACCAAACCTAATATGAACAAAAAAACTATTCCAATCTTTTTAGCATTCCTTACAATGGGCATTGCCGATGCAATGGGCCCAATGTCCGATGCTGTGAAAAATCAATATCAACTAAACAATGTGATGGCAACTCTATTACCATTCTTTGTTTTTATTGCATTTGCTGTGTTTAGTGTTCCTGGGGGACTTTTGGCATCGCGAATTGGCAAAAAAAATCTGTTGCTTTTGGGGTTGGGATTGAATGCATTGGCTTTACTTGTGCCAACCGTTATTGCACCTAGCTATATGTTGCTTTTGGCTTGTATTCTTATATTGGGAATAGGTACTTCGTTCTTACAAGTTGCAGGAAACCCAATTATGCGAGATGTTAGTACCAGTGGAGCATATAGCCGCAATTTGGCGTTTGCCCAGGGAATAAAAGGAATTGGTAGTACTGCATCGGCATACCTAGTAACTGCTGTTGCAGCTTTAGTTCTTTTCAAAGATTTGGGATGGAGAGCCGCATTTCCTGTTTTCTTTATACTGATGGCGTTAACATTTGTATCGGTTCTATTCATTAAGGTTGAGGAAACAAAGGCCGATGTTCCACCAAGTTTTAAGTCGAGTCTTGGTTTGTTGAAAAATCCAGTGTTTTTGATGGCGGTTATTGGAATATTCCTTTATGTTGGTGCGGAGGTTTGTATGGCAAGATTTCTTTTGCCCTTGAATAAGGCAATTGGCATGTCGCCCGAAAATGCAAGTAAATATGGTGCCCCGTTGTTTTTCCTTCTTCTAACAATTGGTCGTTTGGTTGGAGGCGTAACATTAAATGTAATAAATCCGCGTAATTTCTTCCGTATTTCAGCTCTAATGGGATTGGTTGGAATAATTCTGCTTATGGTTGGAAATCCAATTTTGGCCATTGTGGGTGTAATTATTGGCGGATTGGGTTTTGCCAATATCTGGCCATTGCTATTCTCAATTACAGTTGAGGAGAAACCCGAAGCGGCCAATGAGCTAAGCGGTTTGATGTGTATGGCAATATCGGGCGGTGCAATTATTCCTTTGTTTATGGGTAAAATGGTTGATATGGAGATGAATGCCTTTGCGTTTATAGTTCCTGCAATCTGTTTTGGATATTTGCTGATATTATCGCTTAAAGGCACAAAAAAAGTGGCAGTTTAACTAGGGCTTGCTGAAAAAGCTAATCATTTTGAAGTAAAATAAAAAGAGGTATGAGTATTACGATGCAGAATGTAAAAGGCATGCGGGCGGGATTGGCAAAACTGCGAGCAGGATTGGGCGTGAATGCTGGAAGTTATAGAATTTCGCAAAAGGGGCTTGCCTACTTTTGCAGAAATTCTAGACTTGCTGCAGGGCGGGTGGAAGCATAGTTTTGCCTAGATTTTTTGCTTACTTTTTCATCATGGAAAAAGTAAGAGATGCAAAGGTAAATACTAACTTATTAGAAATAAACCCTGCACTAATTGAAAATTGAACGTATGCATTAGTAATCAATATTTTTTGCTTTTTTCAGCATACTCGAACTAATAACAAATAACTCATTACACACAACACGTCATATGTCATATCAAACCGATAATAGAATAGTACTTACCCTTGATGCAGGTGGAACCAACTTTGTTTTTTCGGCAATTAAGGGGATGCAGAGTATTGTTGAGCCTGTTACATTGCCAAGCAATGGCAATAACTTGGATAAATGCCTGCATACAATCCTCGATGGGTTTAAAACCGTAATATCTAAACTAAACGATAAGCCTGTTGCAATCAGTTTTGCATTTCCTGGCCCAGCCGATTATCCCAATGGTATAATTGGAGACTTGGGCAATTTGCCCAGTTTTAGGGGTGGGGTTGCTTTAGGGCCAATGCTTCAGGAGCAGTTTAATCTTCCTGTATTTATCAATAACGATGGCGATTTATTCGCCTACGGCGAGGCCATTGCAGGTCTTTTACCCGAGGTAAACGAGATGCTCGAAAAGGCGGGGAATCCAAAACGCTATAGGAATATTTTTGGTATCACGCTAGGGACAGGCTTTGGGGGTGGTTTGGTGGTGAATAATCAACTTTACATTGGCGATAATTCGGCAGGAGCCGAAATTTGGTTGATGCGCAACGGTATCGATGTTTACTGTTTTGCGGAGGAGGGTGCTAGTATTCGTGCGGTTCAGGGAATTTACCATAGCAATTCAAGAAATAAGGAGACCGAAACCCTTTCTCCGAAGGAGATATTCGATATACTCGAAGGGAAAAAAGAGGGTGATATGGTTGCTGCCCGACTTGCATTCCAAACGCTGGGTGTTGTAGTTGGCGATGCGCTGGCTAATGCCGTTACATTAACCGACTCGCTTGTGGTAATTGGTGGTGGTTTAGCTAATTCCTATAAGTATTTTGCACCTTCGATGTTTTATCAACTTAATGGTAAAATTCAAAACCTAAAGGGTGGCGAGGTTGATAGGCTGGAACTTAAAGCATTTAATCTTGAAGATGTTCAGCAACGTGAACTTTTTACAAAAGGCGAATTACGCAAAATTAAAGTTCCATTCAGCTCTCGTGAGGTTGATTACGACCCACTGAAACGATTTGGGGTAGGTTTATCGCGTCTTGGAACTAGCCACGCAGTGGCTGTAGGAGCGTATGCGTTTGCGCTAAAAAAGTTGGATGAGAATTAAACACAAAGACGCTAAGTCGCAAAGTTTTTTATTCTTCGCCTCATTGCGTCTTAGCGTTCATAAGCAAAGTCAATGAATATAAAAAAGATACACCGAGGAATATTTGTAGCAATTATGTTGATTTTCTGCAACATAACCGCTGTTTATTCCCAGCATACAATAACCCTCGATGGTGCTTGGCAATTCCGTAAAGCCAATTCTCAGGACGCTTGGATGCCTGCTGTTGTTCCCGGAACAGTTCATACCGACCTTATGACCAATGGAAAAATTCCTGATGTTTACATTGGTTGCAACAACTTGCAATTGGGATGGATTGATACGCTGGATTGGGAATATTACCGCGAATTCGATTTACCTAAATCGTATAAGCCCAACAAGATAACCGAGTTAGTTTTTGAGGGTCTTGATACCTATGCTCAGGTCTACCTGAACGACTCCTTAATTCTTGTTACCGATAATATGTTCCGTCAGTGGCGTAAAGATTGTGCAACGATTTTAAAACCTCAGAAAAACAGCATTAGGGTGATTTTTAGTTCTGCAGTAAAAACTGCGAAACAAAAGGCCTTAGAGGCAAAAATAAAAATACCAGGAGGAGAATGGGCCTACAGCCGTAAGGCTGCTTACCATTATGGATGGGATTGGGGGCCAAGGTTTGTAACCAGTGGAATTTGGAAATCGGTTTACATATATCAACAAAACGATATCGAGATTTATAATCCTACAATAAATACCATCAACTTAAGCGATAACAAAGCATTGATGAGTATTTGCTTCGATTATTCTGCTCTAAAAGATGGACGTTATAATGTTCAACTTGTTGATAATGCTAAACAAATCCAACTCTTCGAAAAAGATATCCTTGTTAAATCAGGAATTAGTGAGTTTAATGATAGTTTCAATATTCAAAATCCAAATCTTTGGTGGCCTAATGGAATGGGTAAGCAAAATATCAATAGTTATAAATTGATAGTAAAAAAGGGGGCGAAATCTATCTATAGCAAAACTTTTAGGGTTGGAATTAGAGTTGTTGAGTTGGTGAATGAACCCGATAGTATTGGAGAATCGTTCTACTTTAAGGTAAATGGAAAGCCAATGTTTGCAAAGGGTGCAAATGTTATACCTCCGCATAGTTTTATTTCCGCAGTTACAGATTCTGTATGGATTTCAATTGCCAACAATGCACGCCTTAGTAACTTTAATATGGTGCGCATTTGGGGTGGTGGCGTTTATCCTCCCAATGTCTTTTTTGAGGCTTGTACTGAACGCGGTATTTTGGTATGGCAGGATTTTATGTTTGCCTGTTCAATGTACCCTTGGAATAGGAACTACTTAAAGAATGTACAGGTTGAGGCAGAGCAACAGGTAAAGCGTCTTAGGGCACATACTAGCCTAGCCCTTTGGTGTGGGAATAACGAGGTTGATGAGGGTTGGCACAACTGGGGTTGGAAAACCCAGTTCGATTCCATTCCTGCTTTAGCGGACTCAATTTGGAGTGGATATGAGAGTCTATTTCACGATCTACTACCTACGGTTGTAAAGCAATACGATTCCACAAGGCCATATTGGCCTTCGTCGCCAAAGTTTGGGTGGGGTCGAAAGCAGAGTATGACTCACGGCGACTCTCATTACTGGGGAGTTTGGTGGGGCAATGAACCTTTCGAGAAGTATCGGGAAAAAGTTCCGCGTTTTATGAGCGAGTATGGTTATCAGGGAGCACCTTCGAATCACACCATAAAGTTATTCAGCAATGGAGGCGTAAATCCCGATTCTGTGGAGATGCGCTGCCACCAGAAACACCCTGTGGGGTACGAAACTATACGAACCTATATGGAGCGCGAGGGTTTTTATCCTGAAACTTTCGACGATTGGGCTTACCAGAGCCAAATAACACAGGCAATTGGCTATAGGGTTGCCATTGAATCGCACCGGTTGGCTTCGCCACGCTGTATGGGAACACTTTACTGGCAGATGAACGATTGTTGGCCAGTAGTTTCGTGGTCAAGTATCGATTATTTGGGACATTGGAAGGCGGTTCATTACACTGTTCGCGATTCCTATAAATCGGTTTTGGTTTCGGCGCAGGTAACCGATAGCGTGATTGTGGTTAATGCTGTTTCGGATAGTTTACAGCCCGTCAACGGAAAAATAACATTAACGATACTAAGCACGCTGGGCGATACGTTGAAGCAATGGACTAAGGACGTTCTGTTACAACCTAATATTGCTTTAGCTGTGGATAGAATTGAAAATCCTGTAGAAAAAAAATATTTCGACAAATAC
>WBUV01000481.1 GCA_008933525.1 Bacteroidales bacterium
GGTTAAAACCAATCTTTTCTTTGTGGCCGGGAGCGTATATAAAGTTTTTGGTTCATTCAAATTGAAAGAATTGGGCGGTGTGATGCTGCAAGTTCCTACCCTTGCACTGCTTTTTGCAATATCCGCTTTTTCGCTTACTGGAATTCCTCCATTAACTGGTTTTTGGGGCAAATACCTTCTTGCAAAGGGTGGTTTTGATGAGGGGAGTACCATGGTGGTTGTTGTAACAGCAGTTTCCTTGGCTGTAAGTCTTTTAACGCTATTCTCAATGACAAAGATTTGGAACGAGGTGTTCTGGAAGCCCAATCCAAATATCGACTCAAGGTCTGAGGTAAAAATGTCGTTTATAACTTTACTTAAGCAGCATACTGGAACCACAGTATCAATTGTCATCTTAACCATTCTGATACTATTGGTTAGTTTTTTCCCAAATAGTTTGATTAATTGGTGTATAGAGTCGGCAAATACTTTGGTGAATAGGGATTTGTATATTAATGGTGTTTTGGGTGTAAAATGATTTTAGATTAAATATTGTTGGTTTAAACATAGGCTATTATGAAAGCGTTTTACTGGCAAGTTGTCATTGCATCAATAGTTACTCTAGGCTACTTACAGTATATCAATTTTGATATGCTGGCACACTGGATAATCCTTTTGTTTCTAGGATTACTCTTTGTGATGTGGCTATTTTCATACATATACAATCGTAAAAGTTTCTTTCAGGTATTGTACCTTATGGAATTGCTGGCGTATTTTACAAAGGAGATGTTTGTGGCCACATTTCAGGTTATTAGGGAGGTTTTATCGAGGAAATGGCGAATTGAAGCAGGTATGATTGCCGTACCAATGGATGTTAAAACAGATTTGGAGATAACTATTCTGGCCTCGTTAATTTCATTAACTCCTGGTACACTTAGCGTTGAGGTTTCGGAGGATAAAACATTCCTGTTTGTTCACGCCATGTACATTCCCGGTGGCGATGCCGATAGGGTTAAAGCCGAAATTAAGAATGGGTTTGAGCGTAGAGTTTTACGTGTGTTCCACTAACGATTTTACAAAATGGTAAATAACGTACTCATAATTGCAATTATTATAATCGGAATTTCGATGTTGTTGGTGGTTATCCGCTTTGTTAAAGGTCCATCGCTGCCCGATAGGGTCACAGCGTTCGATTTGTTTACCACTTTGGTAATTGCGTCAATTGCAATATTCTCGTTGATTTGGGAGAATACCAGTTTCCTTGATGTTGCAGTTGTTCTATCGCTAATCGCTTTCTTGGGTGCTATGTCATTTGCTTATTACATTCTAAAACGTAAGGAGTAGATATGATTAACGATATTATAACCACTTTACTGGTTAGTATAGGTTCAATTTTTATGCTAATTGCCGCAATAGGTATTTTGCGTTTACCCGATTTTTATCTTCGGATGTCGGCCATTACAAAGGCATCTACTTTAGGTTTGGGAATGGTTTTGCTAGGCGTTTCAATCCATTTCGACCAGTTTGGGGTTTTTGTAAAAGCCTTTATCATCATAACCTTTTTGTTGTTAACCAATCCTGTGGGAGCACACGCTATTGCCCGTGCGGCCTATAAACAGGGTGTGAAGTTTTGGGGCGAAACCATTGTTGATGAGTTAGAATTACTTTCCAAAAAGGCCGAAAATCTTGAGAAAGAATGGCAAAGCAACCGTTCAAATTTTGCCGTGGGCGAAGAGTTAATTTATACACTGATGCAATTACCTGCTTCGCACGGTGGCAGTTTCCGAAAAGCGCTTAATGTGGCAAAACAAATTGAATCGGTTAACACTCCTGTTGGAAGCCGCCTACTTGGCATAGTTTACAGCAAAATGGGTCGTTTTAACGAGGCTGAGCACTACCTGAAGTTGGCTAGCACAGAGTGCAACTTCAACCAAAAGGCTATTTTTTCGTTGGTCGATTTTTACACCGAAAACAACCTACCCAATAGGGCATTGAATGTGCTTGAAGATGCAATGCAGGTTCATCCACAGAATATTGAGTTTGTGTTTAAGGCAATTTTTATTGCTTTTGATTTTGGCGTAAGTCATAAACTCGGCCTTGCTTGTTGCGATAAAATTATTGCCATGGGCACCGATGTGTCTGCCGATTATCTTTTGAAAGCCGCTCGATATAAACGGATTTTTGTGGAACGCTCAATTGGCAAGAACTACTAATCCATCAATTTTCCTGCAATAAACCCTGTCGTCCATGCAGCCTGCAGGTTGTACCCCCCAGTAATTGCGTCAATATCCATAACCTCGCCAGCAAAGTATAGGTTTTTGCAAGTCTTACTCTGCATAGTGTTCATGTCGATACTTTGAAGACTAACACCACCGCAGGTTACGAACTCCTCGCGGAATGTCGATTTTCCTTTAACCGAGTAAGTGTCGTTTGTGAGTGTATTTGCTAGCTTGTTTACACCTTTTTTGCCCAGTTCACACCACTTTTTTTGCTCTGGCAATTCGCTTTTCTTTAGCAAGTACAACCATAGTCTTTCGGAAAGGTTGTAAGGCCTAATGTTTGATAT
>WBUV01000482.1 GCA_008933525.1 Bacteroidales bacterium
ATATCAACTTGGGCTGGACAAAATGGGCATCACTTACAAGTTTTACCTACACTAGCTACGGCGATGTTACAATGGGCAAAAATGGTCCTGATGAGTATTTGAGAAAAGAATATGTTAAACGTGAGAATGGAGTTGACACTGTTGTAAAAAATTCAAACTCAAGAATCCAACAACCAACGGGTTATTCACAAATCAACCTAATGCAAAAAATAGCCTACGTTCCTAATAATAACTGGAACATAAACTATGGCTTGCACTACTCCACCACATCGGACTACGACCGATATGATCGTTTAATTGCCTACAAAAATGGTCTACCTCGCAGTGCAGAGTGGTACTACGGGCCTCAAGTTTGGCTTATGAACAATGTAAATATTGAGAATACAGCCAGCAATACCCTTTTCGATAAACTCACTGTGAATGCAGCACATCAACTATTCGAAGAAAGCCGAAACGACAGAAGTTTTAAAGGGAACACATTAAAAAGCAGGGTAGAAAATGTTCAAGCGCTCAACCTAAATCTCGATTTTAAAAAATCGATACATGAAAAACAGACAATCTTTTATGGCCTAGAAGTTCTGTTCAACGATATTAAATCAACTGGCACTGATAAAGATATTACTACAGGAGTTAAAGTTGACGGGCCTTCGCGTTATCCAAAATCGGAGTGGTACTCCTATGCCTCTTATGTTACATTCCACACAAAACTAGGCGAAAAGTTAAGTTTTCAAATGGGATCGCGTTATAACCAGTATGCGTTAAATGCTCGATTCGATAATACTTTCTACCCATTCCCATACTCAAAAGCCAAAATAAACAAAGGTGCTCTTACGGGCTCTGCTGGTTTAATTTTCACACCAACAAATAGTTGGAAGTTGAATGCTAATCTATCCACAGGATTCCGCTCTCCCAATGTTGATGATTTGGGCAAAGTATTCGATTCTTCGCCAGGAACTGTTATTGTACCAAACCCAGACCTTGATGCTGAGTATGCTTACAATGCTGAAATTGGTATTACAAAAACTTTAGGTAATTACTTCGAAATAGATGTTAATGCATTCTATACCCGTCTTAACAATGCAATGGTAAAACGCAAAGACCTATTCAGCGGACAAGATAGCATTATGTATGATGGTGAACTAAGCCAAGTTCAATCAATTCAAAATGCTGCTTACGCCAAAGTATGGGGAATTCAAGCCGATTTTGAGTTGATGCTAACCAAGCAACTAATGCTATCGTCAAGATTTAATTACCAGAAAGGAACAGAGGAAATTGATAATGGCACCACAAGTCCTTTACGCCACGCAACACCCTGGTTTGGGGTTACAAAACTCACCTATATGGGAAAGAAACTAAAGATGGAACTATTTGCCAACTTCAGCGGAGAAGTTTCATATGCAAATTTGGCTGAAGAGGAGCGAGGAAAACCCTATATTTATGCCATTGATTCAAACGGGAAACCTTACTCACCAAGTTGGTACACCCTAAATTTCAGGTCGCAGTATCAAATCAATAAAACATTAGCAATTTCGGGAGATGTTGAGAATATCACCAATCAACGCTATCGTCCATACTCATCTGGAATTGTTGCACCGGGGTTGAACTTTATTTTAGCAGTACGAATGAGATTTTAACTCTAATATAATATTATCCAGCACAAGGTCTCTCTTAAACGAGAGGCCTTTTCAATTTATATCCAACATTATCAATCGAACTTTTAAACCTATCTAAAAAAAATTGTCTAAATTTTATATCCATAAAAACTTATATTAAACCTAAACCCAGAATAAAATGGAAATAGCCAAAACCTACGCTAAGGTTAGCATTGTGATTATGCTAGCCATAATGCTACTTTCTCCAGTACATTTGCTAGGACAAAAGAAAGAAGCAAAAAAGGATACCAAAAAGGTTGAAATAAAAGACTCTCTAGTGAAAAGCAGCCTAGTTTCTGGATTAAAATTCAGAGGAATTGGACCTGCATTCACCTCCGGACGCATTTCCGATTTTGCAGTCAACCCAAAAAATCACTCAGAATTCTATGTAGCCGTATCGAGCGGACATATTTGGAAAACAACAAATAAAGGGATAACCTTTGAGCCTATTTTCGACAATTATGGAGCCTACTCAATTGGATGTTTAGCAATGGATCCTAACAATTCAAATGTAATTTGGGCTGGAACTGGCGAGAATAATCACCAACGAGCTCTAGGTTATGGAAATGGAGTTTATAAATCAGTCAATGGAGGAAAATCGTGGGAGAATATGGGTTTAAAGGAAAGCCGACAAATAGGCATGATTCTTATTGACCCTAGAAATTCTAACACGGTTTATGTTGCCGCTGAGGGATCTGCATGGGGACCTGGTGGAGATAGAGGTTTATATAAAACCACCGATGGAGGTAAAAAATGGGAAAAAATTCTAAACATCAGCGAAAATACTGGCATCAACAACATTATTTGCGACCCTCGCAATCCAGATATTCTTTATGCTACATCGGAACAACGTCGCAGGCATGTTTTCACCAAGATTGGAGGTGGTCCTGAA
>WBUV01000483.1 GCA_008933525.1 Bacteroidales bacterium
ATTCTAAGTAGCACATTTGGTGGTACTATGCTTTATGGTCATCCAGCTCTTGATATTACTAACGAAGTTTTATTGGGATTAAACGAAAAATATAAGGCGAATCGCCCTGCAAATAAATAGGTTACCCACCTATACTAAACCTAAACCAACCCGGAACCCTTTCTTTTGGTAAAACAATTGAAAGGGTTTCGCTATTTTTGTAAGGCATTAGCCAGTTTTCGATATTAGATTAGTATGTGAATATCTTTGCAAATGCACGATTACTTTACAAAGAAAAGTTTTGAGCCACGAATTGAGGATAGACCTTCGGAAAATCTCAATATATGCGTTGTTTTGCCCTCCTTTAACGAACCGGATATTGAGAAATCGCTTAACTCATTACAGAATTGTAAACTACCTGTTCGCGATGTTGAGGTTATTGTGGTTGTTAACCATCCCGAGGGTTCATCGTCCGATATTGTTCAGATATCCGAAAATGCTATTTCGTTGGTTAAGATGTTTAATCAGAAAAGCAAAAGCATAAAATTTCATCCTATTCAGGCATTCGATTTACCCCGTAAACACGCAGGTGTTGGTTATGCTCGCCAAATTGGAATGGACGAAGCAGCTTATAGGTTATTCAATGTACAAAATCCAAATGGTGTTATTGCATGTTTTGATGCAGATGCAACCTGTCAGGATAATTTCTTGCTTGAACTCGAAACCCTCTGGCTTAATTATCCGAAAACAGCAGCATGCTCAATCCGCTACGAACATCCAATTTTTGGTTCAGAGCATCAAGAGTCTATTTACAAGGGTATTGTCGGTTACGAATTACACCTACGTTATTACAGTCAAGCATCACGTTACATTAATTTTCCCTTTTCCTACCATACCATAGGATCATCAATGGCTTGTTCAGCTCAATCGTACGTTAAGTTTGGTGGAATGAATAGGCATCAGGCAGGCGAGGATTTCTATTTTCTGCAAAAGATAATACCCCATGGGAATTTTAGAGAGATAAACTCAACGTGTATTTACCCATCGCCTCGAGCATCAACTAGGGTTCCTTTTGGAACAGGAAGAGCAATGATGAAGTATTTGGAAAACACTTCCGAAGGAATAAAAACCTACAATTTGAACTCATTTTTGGATCTTATGCCATTGTTTTCCAACGTTGATTTAATATGGGATTTGGATGATATTGCAACATACCAGTTAATACAATCCCTACCAAAACCTTTGGCTGATTATTTGTATAGGAGCGATGCTGTTAAAGCAATTCGGAGAGTTAAAAGCAACACATCGAACCTGAAGTCGTTTCGAAAGCGATTCTTCCTTTGGTTTGATGCCTTTATGCTTTTAAAGTATTTAAACTTTGTGAACGAAA
The DNA here is from genome assembly GCA_008933525.1 of Bacteroidales bacterium. Lineage (GTDB taxonomy): Bacteria > Bacteroidota > Bacteroidia > Bacteroidales > Tenuifilaceae > SB25. Next base: position 1,370 of record WBUV01000483.1, read on the forward strand.
ACTGTTACACCCGACAATTAGTTGAGGACGAATCGCGAAGGCTTGGAACTATTATGGGACTTAATGTAAACAACAAAACTACTGCCGAATTGCTTAGTGTGTATAGGGAGAAAGACCTTGAGGATTGGCAACCTAAATTTTAAATCCTACCACCAATATATCATCAACCTGCTCGTGTTCACCCTTCCAATCGAAATGGGCCGATTGAAGGATGGATTTTTGATCCTCCATGGATTTATCCTGAATGGTTGACAGCAACTCTTTAAACTTCTTCGACATGAACTTGCGACCATCAGTTCCTCCAAACTGATCGGAGTAGCCATCGGAGAACATATAGAATGAATCGCCTGATTTCATCTCTACTTCATGGTTGGTAAACGACATATGATCGTTAAGGTGAACCGCAACAGGCATTTTATCGGCCTTGTATTCTATTAACTCCCCGTTTCGTATTTGGTAAAGAGGGTTGTACGCTCCAGCCCATTCAAGTTTCATTCCCTCCTTGTCAATAACGCAAAGCGAGATATCCATTCCGTCCTTTTGCTCATCGAACTTACCTGTTTGGCTTAGCGTTGTTTTAATGTGGTTGCGCAGGTGGTTAAGGATTTCCGCTGGTTGTAGAACATTCTCTTTGTTAACTATTTCGTAGAGGAACGATACGCCAAGCATGCTCATGAATGCCCCCGGAACGCCGTGTCCAGTACAGTCGGCAGCAACAAGTACAATCCGATTATTTTTGCGGGTCATCCAGTAAAAATCTCCACTCACAATATCGCGTGGCATGAATAGTACGAAATGCTCCGGTAGCACGTCGTTAATTAAGGTGGATGATGGAAGAACCGCATTCTGAATACGGCTAGCGTATTTAATACTATCGGTAATTTCTTGTTTTTGCTTTGTGATAAGCGTATTCTTTTCCTCAAGAATTTGGTTAGCTTTCTGCTTATCTCTAAACATCTTAAACATAAGTAAAGCAACCATAAGGATGAGTATAGCGCCTACAATTGCGCCTAAAATCATCAACTTTTGACGCTGGATAACCGATTCTTTTAATTCTGCCTCGTTTTTAAGGAGTTTATTTTCCTGCTCTTTCTTATCAGTTTCGTACTTAGTTTGCATTTCGGTGATAATTTTCTGGCTTTTTTCCGAGAAAATCTCATCCTTTAT
>WBUV01000024.1 GCA_008933525.1 Bacteroidales bacterium
CCAGTATAGTAGTTTAATCCGCGAGCAAGCGATAAATCGAGTTCAATTGTGGTAGATAAATCGCCAACCTGACTAACATAGCCAAGAAGCTCCTCCATCTCAGCAACACCCTTTAGTCCAATTTCCGATGAAGCCAGAACTCCTTTCAAGGTGCTCAACTTTTCAGCATTGGTTCCACTTAAAGTGATAATTGGTTGTAGTTTAGAGATTGCAGTATCGGAAACACCTTTTGAGCGAAGCTCCTCGTTTACAGCATCCAACCCAATCTTCTCAATCTTATCAATTGCAACAGTAATATCTGTTAGTCGTTGCGATTCGCCAATTACCTCAGCAATTCCGCTTAAAATCTTGCGGTTATTCAGTTTGAGAATAGTTCTAACTTTTAGCTTTTCGAAAACCTCGTTGATGATTAGCACAAGTTCAGCCTCGTTGAAGAGCGAGTTTGAGCCAATTACATCAACATCGCATTGGTAAAATTCGCGGTAGCGACCTTTCTGCGGTCTATCGGCGCGCCAAACAGGCTGAATTTGGTAACGTTTAAATGGGAAGGTTATGTCGTTTTGGTACTGAACCACAAAGCGTGCAAAGGGAACAGTTAAATCGTAACGCAAACCTTTCTCGCTTATGTCAAGCGCAATAGAGTTTGAGTTGCCAGGTTTAACCTTGTTTATATCAACCTTGTCAATAAAGTCGCCAGAGTTAAGAATCTTAAAAAGAAGTTTATCGCCCTCCTCGCCATACTTTCCAAGTAGGGTAGTAAGGTTTTCCATCGCAGGAGTCTCTATTGGCTGATAGCCATATCGGTTAAAAACCTGACGGATATTGTCGAATATATAGTTACGCCGAACCATTTGTTCGGGACCAAAATCGCGGGTTCCTTTTGGAATTGATGGTTTTGTTGCCATACTATTGTTTTTTGCATTCGAATAAATCGATTGCAAACCTACAATTTTTTTCGCAACCCGCTGATGTTGTAAATCATGTTAATTTTAATAAACTCTATAAACGAACTTACTAATCCTTAATGCATCTTACAGCCATACCATTTCCATTTGGGAGTACTTGTCTTACAATTGAAGTGTAATTAGCGCTCATTGAACGCTCAAATGAGACTATGTTAGAAAATTTAGATGTTGACCAATAAAAACACCTTCTCTGAGTATTGTAAAAAAAACCATCACTATATTCTCTTGAGCCGCTCGGTAGTGCAGTGAATCCACTACTGTTGTCACCCTGGTTGGGAATAGCCCAGTGCGTGGTTCCTGCTTCCTTCATTCTACCTCCGACTAGTCCATTAGTACCTGTTCCGTTTGGATCAAATTCATTGTCCCCATTATCCAAATAAGTAACAAGTGTAGTCCACTCTTCGTCAGAAGGAACGTGCCATCCATCGGGGCAAAGATTTCGCTCATCCACGCAGGTGAACCAGTTGTAAAGGTACCCGAAAGTAGCAATGCTATCCAAGTTCTTGGTGTTGTTGAAGCTACAGTAGGCTCCGGTAGATAGTTGGCTCCATACAACATTGTCTTTAACATTGGGAATCGGGTCGCCGTTTTGGTAATGAGTTACACGCAGGTTCTCGGCCATCCAAGTTTGTGTGCCAATGGTAATGGTTTTGTACTCGTTGCCGTCAATGTCGGTTACAGTGCCGTACTCCTTGTTTGGATTAAATATTGCACTGGATTTACCCTTGCCTGGAGCAGGGTTATCTTTACTGCAGCATACAAGGTTCAGAGAAAACGAAAACAATATAAAGGAGTAAACAAGATGCTTATGGTTCATAAAAGAAATTTAAAGGTTAGTTATAGATGGTTAATAAGGAGAGGGGGTTGTTTGTTACCTATTTGGAATTCATAAATTTTGAAACTCAAAGGTAAATGCTGGTTTTATTGCAAATACTTTAACTATTCTCATAGTTTACTATGTATGCTATTTCACAAACTGTTCAAATCCTTTAGCGTACTTCACAGGGTTAAACGCCACAATTTTATAATCGGCAATTTGGTTGAGGTAGTATGGGTCGTTGTGGATAAAGTTCCAGACCTCATTGGTGTTCGCAAAGTTTGCAAGAAGCAAACCGCCCGTTCTAGGATTCTGTGGCCCTGAGCAAATAAGGTTTCCTGTTGAGTAGAATTTGTCGAGATATGCTCGGTGATTGGCGAGGTGTGCGTCAACATCCTCAATTGGTTTGATATAGGTTACTAGGACAAGGAACATAGTGTTATCTGTTTTGAGTTAGGCTTAATCTGTATTTATTGATTTTCGTAAACATTTCTTTTCTGAATTTAGCTTCTTGCTTTGTAACCGTTTTTCCTTCGATGCCTTGGTTTGCTTGGTGGGCTTGCGTTTCTTTTGTGGTGTGAGTGTTTTTCGGAGTAATGCGTAAAATTTCTCTACCACTTTTTCCTTGTTGGCTAGTTGTGAGCGCTCCGACTGTGAAACCAAAACCAACTCGCCATTCTTGTTTATTTTATTCTCAAGTTTCTTTAGGATAATTTCTTTCTCATCGGCCCAGAGCAAAACAGACTCAATAACGTTGAACCTAAGTTCAACCTTCGTGCTTACCTTGTTCACGTTTTGTCCTCCAGGGCCACCGCTCCGCGATGTGCCAAAGGTAAACTCCGAACTGAAATCTCTATTTTGAAGTACGTCTAGTTCCATTGCTCAAATGCTTAGTAAATTATTAACAGTCTCAAGAGGAATGCCACTTTGAGTTGATATCTGTTCTGGACTTAAGCCCTGCCTATGCATATTCATTACAAAAACTTCCAGTGGTTCACCAATCTCAATTAAATGGCTATCGGGGTCAAAAAAACGAATAGTTCTTTGCCCCCAAGGCTCTGTTTGGATAGGGTGTAGGAGCGTTATGCTGTTTTGTTCCAACTTGAGGTTTATTTCATCAATGTTTTCTGCTTCAAAGTACAGCTCAAACCTGTTTGAATTTGATGAGGTTTCGAGTTCCTTACTGATTATGTGCGATTGCTGAATTTGCCAAATGGAAATTCCTCCTGAAAGAATAACATTGTTTCCAAAATCGTGTAAAATACTATGGTTGAGTATCTTGGTGTAAAATTCTTTCGACTTTTCAATGTCCTTTACGAAAAGAACAATGGAGTGGAGTTTCATACTTAAGGGTTTGTTTTGGAGGTTAAATATATCAAAAAAAGAAGGATTAACGCCTTCGATGTTCTGAATTCGTTAATCCTGGTTCATTGTTCAACTACTTAAAGCGGCTTAACAGGGATGCAGATGTCCACAACAAACTTTTTCTCTGGGTGTTCCTCGTGATTATTGTGGTATAGTTCGTAAGGACTCTCGTCCGCTGGCTGATATCCACTTTCCGATAGCCATAAGCAGGCAGAATCCCATGCTTGTTGAAACTCCATGGCGCTTATTTCGAAATGACTTACAAAGTACTTACCGCCAGGGATGGTCATTTTACCGATTTCACCTTCAGTTTTCACATCACTTTTTACAGTGATGCAGGCGCTTTGCCTAAGTTTTTCGATGTTGGTAACCTTGGGGTCATCGTGGTAGTAGGTAAGAGTTTTGGTTTCTGGGGATTGAATCAATCCTCTTGGCCCAGCCCATCTGAAAAGTTTTTCGTAAGCTTTACCAATCAAATGGAACTGCCCTACGTGGCGGCAATAAATAACATTCATTGCAGGCATCTCCTTAAGTTCTACATTTTTTTTCATAGTTATCCTCCTTGTTTTAGATGATTTAACATCACAAACGTACTCATTGGAGGATGCATTCAATTTATCGGTCTTGCTATCCGTTTTACCATTCTTGCTATTTTCGCTTTCCCACGAATTACGGAAGTCCTGCGCGCTAGTTTTAAAACGATCCTTGAAATTTCGACAGAAAACCGATAGGCTATTGTAGCCGCAAAGTTCAGCAACTTCGGAGATAGGCCTATCCTTATCGGTTAGCAGCATACTTGCGGCTTTCTCAACTCTAATTCTTTTTATAAAATCATTAAGTGTTTCGCCCATAAACGCCGAAAAAATTCGGTGGAAATGAAAGGGTGAAAAGTTGGCAACATCGGCCAGTTTTTCAAGCGATAAATCGTTGTCAAGGTTATTCTCAATGTAATCTACAACCCTGTTTATTCTATAGATATACTCTTTTTGATACTTATTCATCTGTCTATTTTTTGTTTTTAAAGGTACACCTGCCTGCCGGCGAGGCAGGGATGGAACATCCATGAGAGATTGTCATATTTGTTTGTGTTAAGGCTATTATCATGGATGTTTCATTTTTCGATAAAACAAAAATAATCAATACTTCGTGAACCTCTAAAATGAGTTATAAACCGTTCAGTAAATCATCATCAAATTTTCAAATTAACTCATTCTTAAATTGTCCAATTGACTAATTATCGCATTTTCAACTGGTTCATAAAACTTATCCACCTGTTGATATTTAGTTTGAAGGAAATGTTGCTGGCATTTTTTAATACTTAATTTTGCAATCGTAAAATCAAAAGTGTCTTTTGTAAGTATTAGTACTGGGTTTAAGATGTTGATTATTAATTTGATATTTTATTTCTGGTATTTAGAATCGAGGTAATTATGACTACAGGTTATTCAGAGGAGAGCATTAAAACGCTGGAGTGGCAGGAGCATATCCGTAAGCGTCCGGGTATGTACATTGGAAAGTTGGGCGATGGCTCTCAACCCGACGACGGGGTTTATATTCTGCTAAAGGAGGTTCTCGATAACTCCATCGATGAGTATATGATGGGTTTTGGGAAACGTATTGATATTACCCTAACGGAATCTACTGTTACCGTTCGCGACTATGGGCGAGGCATTCCTCAAGGTAAACTTAAGGATGTTGCTTCCAAAATGAATACTGGCGCCAAGTACGACTCAAAGGTTTTCAAAAAGTCGGTGGGTCTGAACGGGGTGGGTATTAAGGCGGTAAATGCTCTGTCCAATCGTTTTCTCATTAAGAGTGTTCGCGAAGGTGTTGCAAAGCAGGTTGAGTTTTCGGCGGGTCAGTTGGTGAATGAACTTGAATTCTCGTCCAATGGTGATGCCAACGGAACAATTGTGGAGTTTACTCCAGATGAAACTGTTTTTGGGAACTTCAAGTATCAGGAGGAGTACATCGAGACAATGCTCCGCAATTACAGTTACCTGAACACAAACCTAATTATCAACTTCAACGGTAAGGATTTTGTTTCGAAGAACGGTTTACTCGATTTGTTGAACGAGAATCTTTCTGGAGAACCACTATATCAAATAATCCATTTAAAGGGCGAAGATATTGAGGTGGCCATTACCCACGGTAATGGTTATGGCGAGGATTACTATACATTCGTAAACGGACAGCATACAACACAAGGAGGAACACACCTTTCGGCATTTCGCGAGGCTTATGTGAAAACCATTCGCGAGTTTTACCGTAAGGATTTCGATCCTTCCGATATTCGTACCTCCATTATTTGTGCAATTAGCGTTAGGGTTGAGGATCCGGTGTTTGAGTCGCAAACCAAAACCAAACTTGGTAGCAAGGATATGGGGCCAAACGGACCATCGGTAAGTAAGTTTATTGGCGATTTCGTTAAGAATTCGCTCGACAACTATCTGCATAAAAACTCCGAGACTGCCCAAACCCTTCTTCAAAAAATTCTAGAATCAGAAAAGGAGCGAAAGGCCATTTCGGGCATTAAGAAATTAGCCCGCGAGCGTGCTAAAAAGGCTAGTCTTCACAATAAGAAGTTGCGCGATTGCCGTGTTCACTACAACACAAACGAAAAACGTGCCGATGAATCAACCCTATTCATTACAGAGGGTGACTCGGCGAGTGGTTCAATCACCAAATCGCGCGATGTGAATACCCAGGCGGTATTCTCGCTTCGTGGTAAGCCTTTGAACACCTATGGATTAACCAAGAAAATTGTTTACGAGAACGAGGAGTTCAACCTGCTACAGGCCGCGCTGAACATCGAGGACGATATGGACAACCTACGCTACAACAAGATTGTGGTTGCCACCGATGCCGATGTGGACGGAATGCACATTCGCCTTTTGCTTATATCGTTCTTCTTACAGTTCTTCCCTGAGTTAATCCGTCAGGAGCACCTTTTTATCCTTCAAACTCCTTTGTTTAGGGTTCGTAATAAGAAGAAAACAACTTACTGCTACTCGCCTGAGGAGAAGGAGAAGGCAATAAAGGAACTAGGGCCAAACCCTGAAATTACCCGATTTAAAGGTCTTGGCGAAATTTCGCCCGATGAGTTCAAAAACTTCATTGGCGAGGACATGCGTTTAGACCCAGTTCGCCTAACTAAGGATGACCAGATATTCGATTTGTTGGAATTCTATATGGGTAAAAACACACCCGACCGTCAAGGATTTATAATCAATAACCTAAGAATTGAAGAGGATATTATTGAGGAGGATAAGGTTGTTGTGAGTTCTGAGGCCGAGGATGTGAATGCGTTAGAGGATAATTTGGTTGCATAACCAAAAAGTATTTTGAATTTGTTGAAATAGAGGAAAAGCAATGCAATTGGACGATTTTGATGCCGACGAGTTACTAACCGAAGGAGAAAACGAAGATAATTCCCCCGAGTTACACGCCAAAATAGAGAAACTTACTGGCGATGTTGCCAAAAAGGCTCATCTAACTGGTATGTACAAGGATTGGTTTTTGGATTATGCATCGTACGTAATTCTGGAACGTGCCGTTCCGCATTTGGACGATGGATTGAAACCCGTTCAGCGTCGTATTCTGCATTCGATGAAACGTTTGGACGATGGCCGCTACAATAAGGTTGCCAACGTAATTGGTTTCACAATGCAGTTTCACCCACATGGCGATGCATCTATTGGCGATGCGCTGGTTCAGCTGGGTCAGAAAAACTTGCTTATTGATACTCAGGGTAACTGGGGAAACACGCTTACAGGCGATGGTGCTGCTGCACCACGTTACATTGAGGCGCGTTTGTCGAAATTTGCGCTCGATGTGGTTTTCAACCCAAAAACCACAGAGTGGATGCTCAGCTACGATGGTAGGAATCAGGAGCCAGTAACGCTTCCTATGAAATTCCCTTTGTTGCTTGCACAAGGTGTAGAGGGTATTGCGGTTGGTTTGGCTTCAAAAATTCTTCCGCACAACTTTAATGAGTTGATAGATGCATCTATCGATTATTTGAAAGGCAAAGACTTTGAGCTTTACCCCGATTTCCCAACAGGAGGATTGGCCGATTGTAGCCGCTACAACGACGGGATTAGGGGTGGAACTGTTAAAATGCGTGCTCGTATTCAAAAAGTCGACCGCAAAACACTGGCAATTACTGAACTTCCATTTGGGAAAACCACATCGTCGTTAATTGAATCCATTGTAAAAGCAAGCGATAAGGGAAAAATCAAGGTTAAAAAGATTGACGATAACACCGCGGCTAACGTTGAGATTCTAATTCACCTCTTCCCCGATGCTAATCCCGATATGACTATCGATGCGCTATACGCGTTTACCGATTGCGAGATGTCCATATCAACCAACTCCTGCATAATATATCAGGATAAGCCAAGGTTTATGGGTGTTAAGGAAATTCTAAGAGCCTCTGTCGACAGAACCAAGGAGTTGTTAACCTGGGAGTTGAGGATTAGAATGAAGGAGTTGGAGGATGATTGGCACTACTCATCGCTCGAAAAAATATTCTTCGAACAACGCATCTACCGTGAACTTGAAAAGGATACTGAAACCTGGGAAATGGTTATTGATGCCATTGAAAAGGGCTTTAATCCTTACAGGAAATTGTTGCGCAGGGAAATCACTCGCGAGGATTTGTTGAAGTTGACCGAGAAGCCAGTTCGTAAAATCTCAAAATTCGATATCAAGAAGGCCGATGAGCATATTCTTGCCATTGAGAACGAGATGGAGGAGGTTAAGAATCATCTGGCAAATATTGTAACCTATACCATTAATTACTATCAGCAGATAAAGAAGAAGTACGGCAAGGGTCGCGAGCGTAAAACAGAGCTTCGTAGTTTCGATAGTATTGTTGCTACAAAAGTTGTGGTTGCTAACGAGAAACTTTACGTGAACTACGCTGAAGGGTTTGTTGGGTACGGACTTAAAAAGGACCAGTTTGTTTCTGATTGCTCGGATATCGACGATATCATTGTTTTCCTTAAAAATGGAAAATACTTTATCCAAAAAGTGCAGGAGAAGGCTTTTGTGGGTAAGGATATACAGCACGTGGCGGTTTACAAGAAGAACGATACGCGTACAATTTACAACGTGCTTTACCGCGATGGGCTTAACGGCGATATTATGATGAAACGCTGCGCCGTTACAGGAACCACTCGCGATAAGGAGTACGATATAACCAAAGGAACGCCCGGTTCGCAGATACTTTATTTCAGCGCAAATCCAAATGGCGAAACCGAAATTTTGAAGGTATTCCTAAAACCTCGTCCTCGCTTACGCAACTTGATACTTGAACTTGATTTCAGCCAAATTGCGGTTAAGGGACGTAGTTCGCAGGGGAATATCTTTACTCGCTACGCAATCCACAAACTCCAGATGAAGGAGAAAATGGCCGGAGCAGTCGAGGGCGTGAAGGTTTGGTTCGACGATGAGGTGCTAAGGCTCAACCATGAATGCAAAGGAATTTTGCTGGGTGAGTTTGCACCTGGTGAGAAAATACTGATTGTGAATAACGATGGCACTTACTTCCTTGCAGGAACTGAGTATTCGCTTCGTTTCGATACGCAACCATTAGTTGTTGAAAAGTATGATGCCGACAAGATATTCTCAGCGGTATATTATGATGGCGAGCAAAAAATGTTCTATCTAAAACGTTTCCGTTTCGATTATTCTGAGAAAACACAAATATTCATCCCTGAGGATGATAAATCGTACCTTGTTAACTTGAACAGCGATTTATACCCTTGCCTTGAGATTAAGTTCGGCGGTAAGCACTCCAGCCGCGACAAGGAAGCTGTTGATGTTGATGCATTCATCGCAGTAAAAGGGCACAAAGCGAAAGGTAAGCGACTGTCGACATACGACATCAAAAAAGTGGAGTTTGTTGAGCCTTTGGAAAAGGAAGCATCCGCTTTTCAGGAAGAGGAGGTTGCCGAAGTTCCTTCGGATGAAACCACTCCAGTAGATGATTCAGCAGCCGAGCAGATGAGTTTGGAGATATAAAACAAAAATCGACCCGAAAGGGTCGTTTTTGTTTATTATGGAATAGGTTTATACTCCGATTTATTACTTTATTTCGTTTTCCAGTGATTTTGGACTCTGTCGATTATCGAAAAATGCTACAACATCAATTGTGGTCTCAGTATACTTATAAAAGATAGTGGTCTGCTTCGTTACAACACATTTTCTCAAACCTTTTGCTTTTTCTGATTCAGGGAAGCTGTCGGGTAATTTTTGTATTTGCTTTAATGATTTATCAAGTTTAACTATGAAATCATTTTTAATTTTTATAGACCATTCTTTTTCAAGGTAAACCAAAAGTTTGTCGAGTCTTTTCATGGCTCTCTTTGAAAGCCTAACTTCGCGTTTCATTAACGATGTTTTTTAATGAAATCTTCGTAGTTTACAGTTTCACCATTCTCAACTTCATCAATCCCTTTTAATATTTCTTCCTTTTCTAATTGAGATAATGAATCCCAGAAGTCTACACTTTTAGCACTAGTAAATATTCGTCGAACTAAAGAAAGTATCCTGGGATTATCAGTGTCCAGAATCATTCTTACGAGTTCCAGTTTTTCTGCCTGAATATTCATAGTTTGTCTTTTCTGCAAATTTAAATAATATTCAACTAAACGACATTGAAATATGAATTAAAAAGGTTTTTTATCTTTCCTTTGAGTGCCTTCGTGTTTTCCTTTGTTCTCCTTTGTGGTTAATTATCATTTCACACAATTGTTACGTTATAAAACCTGAAAAAATAATTAATTTAGCGTTGAATTTTAAAAATCTAGAAACTTTAGAATGAAAGTTTACCTAATAGGTTTTATGGCCAGTGGTAAAACCACGGTTGGGAAGGAGTTATCATCGGCTCTTGGTTATAGATTTATCGATTTGGATGAGTACATTGAGACCAAGCATCGCAAAACCATAAAACAGATTTTCGAGATTAATGGCGAGGACTACTTTCGCATAATTGAACAGGAAGCGTTAAAGGAGGTTGCATCTTTCGATGGCGATTTTGTAATATCGTCCGGTGGAGGTACATCGTGCTTTTACAATAGCATCGATTTTATGAATAGAACAGGAATGACCGTTTATCTTCGAATGGAGGTTTCCTCTCTTGTTTCGCGCCTAATTCATGCTAAAATTAATAGACCATTACTTTGGGGAAAGACCAAGGAGGAGCTAAACGATTATATCATTAGAGTTCTTGACGAGCGCAAAAAGTTCTACGAAAAGGCTCAGATTGTTGTTGATGCCGACCATTTAAATCCGCAGGATTTATCAAAAACAATTAAGGAAATAATTCAGGGAGGAATATAAAAGAAAAAGGGGATTTAAATCCCCTTTTCAATTTATAGTTTAGTAAGCATTTGCTTCATTATAAGTGTCATTTTCTGTTCGGCCATTGCGCCAACCTTTTGTACCTCCTCGTGCGATACCTCTACAATTTTACCAGGAACGCCCAAGTCGGTAATAATTGATATTGCAAATACAGGAATGTTCATGTGGCGAGCAACAATAACCTCTGGAACGGTTGACATGCCAACAGTATCGCCACCAATAATTCTGAAATAAACGTACTCCTTAGGTGTTTCGAAAGTTGGGCCAGTTGTTCCAACATAGCAACCCTGCTGTAGTTTAATTCCATTAGCAGCCGCAACCTCTTTTGCCAAGGCCATTAATGCTGGGTCGTAGGTTTTGTGCATATCGGGGAAGCGAGGTCCTAGCTCGCTAATGTTTGGTCCAATTAGTGGATTTGGCATTAGGTTGATATGGTCGTTGATAAGCATTAAATCGCCAATTTCAAAATCAGGATTAACGCCACCGCTTGCGTTAGAAACGAATAGTTGCTTAATACCAAGGAATTTCATAACACGAACAGGGAATGTTACCTGTTTCATGTCGTAACCCTCGTAAAAATGGAAACGACCCTGCATTGCAACAACCTTTTTACCTCCAAGTAAACCAAAAATTAAGCGACCAGAATGGCCTTCAACAGTTGATACTGGGAAATTAGGAATGTCCTTATAGTCGATAATTTCCTGCTTTTCGATTTCACGAACTAACCCACCAAGTCCTGTGCCTAGAATAATTCCAACTTCGGGTGTAATGGTTACCTTTCCTTTGATGTAGGCTACCGTTTGGTTAATTTTGTCCAACATAGTCTATTATTTGTTTGTTAAATTTTTCTGCTCTATTGTTCAAAAACTTGATTTTAATCGATAAGTAAAATAACCGCAGTTTAAGATCTGTGCTTAAATTCAAGCATCTTATTCTTGCTGCATCCTTTTCCGTTGTAACCACCAAAGTTTTATCTGAACACTTTTCAAAGATAAGTTGAATTTCTTTTTCCGAAAAGTGATGATGATCTGTAAAGGTTTTTTTACCCTCAATTTGGAAGTTTTTTACAAGATAGCCATAAAATGGCTCTGGATTTGCTATTCCGGCAATGGCGAGTACTTTCTGGGAGTTGTTCAGCCTAATTTCATTGGTTTCATCAGCAAATATGGGTTTTATCTCGCCATACTCAACCGTGGTAAAGTATATACTCTGTTTTGCATTCAATCTCAACTCATCACTTATTTTGTCCATTTCTTGAGTCGATAGGTTTTCGGGACACTTGGTGACAATTATAATATCGGCTCTGCGTTTCTCCGAGATACTGTCGCGCAATCTGCCTGCAGGCAGAAAAAAATCGCGGGTAATTAGGTTGTTGTAATTGGTTAGAAGAAGCGATAGTCCCGGCTTGATATATCGATGTTGAAATGCATCGTCGAGTAGGAGGACTTTCATTTCAGGGAAGTTGTAGGCCAACTCATTGGTTCCATTAACTCTATCCTCATCAACTGCAACAATCGTGTTGGGGTATTTAAGCTTGATTTGAAGTGGTTCGTCGCCAACCTCATTTGCGGTTGAGGTTGTTTCGGCCAACTTAAAACCTTTGGTTCTGCGTCTGTAACCGCGACTCAGTAGTCCGACTTGATATTTATTTTGAAGTAATTCGATAAGATACTCGGAGTGCGGCGTTTTTCCAGTTCCTCCAACGGTAATATTTCCAACACAAATTGTTGGAATGTCCGGACTATACCCTTTTAGTAGGTTTATGTCGAACAGGAAATTCCTAATCTTTACGGGTAGCCAGTAAAGCAGTGCGAGAGGTAAGAGTATGTATCTAAGTGCTTTCATATAGTAAAAAAATCATCCGAAGGTTCGCTTCGGATGACAAAGTAACAAAAAATACTTTAATGTTTTCAGTGACAGGTGACAAGTGATTTGTGACTTGGTCACCCGTCACCTGTATCTAGTCTCAATTAGTACACTTCAACATCGTAAGGAATACGTGCCTGAACACCTTGATTGTTAAGCATACTCTTAATTCTATTGTAATGCTTGTATGTAACACCAAGTTCATCTTTTAGGAAGAAAGCTTTTGCTTCGCCAGTCATTCCTTTGATTATTTCTTGGAATGGGTCTTTTTGCTCAGGAAGTTCTACCAAACGGTATTTTTCAACCTTTGCTTTTTCAGCAGCAAGTTTAATGGCAGCATTCAAACCTCCGAACTCATCAACCAATTTGATATCCTTTGCGTTAACACCGCTCCATACGCGACCTTGGCCAATCTCGTCAACTTTCTCAACTTCTAAACCACGGCCTTCGGCAACGTGACCGATAAATGTTTGGTAGGTTTCCTCAATGAATTTTTGTCCAACAGCCTTTTCCTCTGCTGTCATTGGGCGGAATTGGCTGAAAAAGTCAGCGTGGTCGTTGGTTTTAACAACATCAACGTTGATACCTAACTTTTTATTCATCACATTCTGTAGGTTGAAGAATAGACCAAATACGCCAATTGAACCAGTGATGGTTGTTGGACTAGCCATAATTGTAGTTGCAGGAGCTGCAATGTAGTAACCACCCGATGCTGCAACATCGCCCATCGATACAATAACCGGTTTCACTTTGTTGGCCAACTCAACCTCGCGCCAAATAACTTCCGATGCTAAAGCGCTACCACCAGGAGAGTTTACGCGGAATACGATAGCTTTAATTGTGCTGTCGCGGCGTGCTTTACGGATTGCGCGCGAAATTCCATCGGAACCAATAGCATCGTCGCTACCTTCGCCCATGCCAATTTCGCCTTGTGCGTAAATAACCGCAATTTTATCTTTCGAGAATTTTGCTTTTTTTGCAGGAGCCTTAAAGTATTGTGCTAATGTAACAGTTTTAAGGTCTTCCTTCTCTGGAGTTTCGGTTAGTCCTTTTAGTTTGTCAATAAGTTGATCCTTGTAAATTAAACTGTCAACCAATTTATTATTGATGCAAGATTTTCCATTGAAAATCTCCATGTCATTTGCCAAGCGGTTCAACTCTTCAACAGAAACGTTACGTGCTTTAGAAATTCCATCAACCCAATGGTTCCAGATTGAACCCATGTAGGTTAATGTTTGCTCACGGTTCTCTGGGCTCATTTTGTCGAGCATAAAAGGCTCAACGGCACTTTTAAATTTACCATGACGAAGAATTTGAGGCTCAACGCCTAATTTCTCTAGAGCACCTTTGAAGAACATAATCTCTGAACGTAGACCCATCCACTCAACCATACCCTCTGGGTTAAGGTAAACCTTATCCGATACGGTTGCTAGGTAATATGCTTTTTGGCTATAGGTATCGCTATAGCTAATAATGAATTTACCAGATGTTTTGAAATCGATTAGAGCATCGCGGATTTCCTCAACGGTTGCAGCGCCTGCACCAACTGCATCAATTTCCATAAAAATACCTTTGATGTTTGGATCTTCTTTGGCACCCTCGATGGCTTTTAGGATTTTGTTAAGACCCATGCTGCTTTGTGGTTGCATCGACATAAAATCGAAACCTTTGAAAGGATTATCGCTAGCACGGTCAACTATCTCCTGATTGAAATCTACATAGAGGATAGAGTTTTCCTTAATTACGGTTTCCTTGTCACCGGACGAAACCATTGCACCAATTACTCCAATCATTACAAAGAACAGAAGAAGTAATGAGATAAATACACCTAATATGGTGATTAGTAGATGTTTGAAAAAATTTTTCATATTTTTAGCGGTTTAGTGATAATACTATTTGACATTTTAGCATGTGATTTGTTACATACTAAAATCAAATTTAATCAAAATATAATTGCTATAAGTTGTTGTGAAATAACTTTTTTTGATTAAATCCGTATTCATAAAGTTGATAATCTGTTCATTAGTTTGTCAGAAAATATTTTGCGTATTAAGATTATTTATGAAAATTTACAATAAGTTTGTAACGCTTTAAATTGAATGAGATGGCAAAGGTATTTTTCACTATAGGAGGCAACATAGGCGACAGAGTTTTTAATCTTCAGGAAACTTGTAGGTTAATTGCTAGCCGTATTGGATATATTCGTAAACAATCATCAATTTACGAGTCGGAACCTTGGGGTTTTAGTAGCGAGTTAAATTTCTTGAATCAGGTTATAGTGGTTGAGACCAACTTAAGCCCAGCAGCAATAATGCTGGAAATATCGTATATAGAGTCAAAGATGGGGCGTGTAAGGAATGGGGCTGGTTATGCCTCGCGTACAATGGATATCGATATCCTTTTTTACGACCACCAAATAATGCTTACCCCCGATTTAATTGTACCCCACAAGCAAATGCATAAGCGACGTTTTGTGCTTGAGCCTTTAAACGAGATTGCTCCTGAATTTATACACCCACTTTTTTCTCTTACCTCGCACGAGCTCTTGGTTACTTGTACCGATGAATCTAAGGTATGGAAGTATGAGCCAGCACAAGTGAGTAATTAGACGTTCGCTATTTTTTTCTTTCAAAATATTCGCGAACTGTAAGAATAATTGCGAGTATAAGCCCTAGTTGGATGGCCGATTGCCAGCCATAAACAATGTTTCCATGCACTAAGTACGAGTATAATAACTTTACCCCAACACTTACTGCAAATGCAAGGATAAATATCCCTACGAACACTAAAAAAAGATTTAAACGTTTCATGGGCTTCAATATTTAAGAGTTTTTACGTTTTATGTGATGGCTTAATAGGAAAAGAATTCCAATTAAAATGAATGGTAGGTTAATGGTCAGCAGTATAGTAGCGGTAATCCACACAGAATGGTTCATCGCATAATTATGAGTTGCAATAAATGGTGCAAAGGCTAGCCCAATAGCTACAAAAATAATTCCTCCTACTCTTTCCCATTTCCAAGCAATAAGCAAAAATATGGTTAGTATGTACGATGGAATAAGGTGAACTGCAAACGCAGCAAGTTTCTTCCAAATTGATTGGTTGCCTTCGAATGAGTCCAACGCAAACATACTGATGAATAGTATTGCCAAAATACAGAGAATCCGTGGTGTCCAGTGGAAGATTTTGAGAGTTTTGTTCATAGT